>CABUWB010000037.1 GCA_902495025.1 uncultured Eubacteriales bacterium | reverse complement strand
GTACCCACCAAGGAAGTAACAACCCGTGCCTCGCTACGCTCGACACTCTTGTTATCCCTCGGGCGGGCAAAGCCCACCCTGCGGAATTAAGTCTGCGACGCCTAAAGTTACCTGAAATACCTTTTACGTTTGCGGTTCATAGTATGTTGTGGCATTTCCGCTTACAAATGTTTCGAGTAACTAAAAAGCGCCGCAGGCTAAAATCCGCAGGCGGAATTCACTTCCGCCGAGGACTGAAACTCGTGATGGCTGTTGCGGAGCAACAGAACAGCACGGGGAATGGACCGCAAGAGATATGCGGCGGCAAAGCCGCTTTTTGCTTAAAGCAAAAAGTCCTGAGTGGTAGTTTCTTCCGCTGCCAAACTGAACAAAATGCGAGCATATTGTTCAACGCCGTAAGGCGTATAAACTCTAATTTACCCCTCTATATTATGAAAAAACTCATACACTGCCTGTGCCGCCCGACTATCCATACCGTCGGCCTGTTTAAGCTCCTCGGGGGTGGCATTTTTTATTTTGTCAATATCGCCAAAGTGTTTCATAAGTGCCTTACGTCGTTTTTCGCCAATGCCCTTAATATCGTCAAGTATGCTATGCACCTGCTCCCTTTCACGCAGCTTGCGGTGGTACTCAATAGCAAAGCGGTGCACCTCGTCCTGTATTCTGGTAATCAGCTTAAAGCCCTCGGAGTTAAAGGGCAGGGCAATCTCCCGTCCGTTATAGAGAAGTCCCCTTGTGCGGTGTCTGTCGTCCTTTACCATACCGCAGACAGGCACGCTTAAATTAAGTCTTTTCAGTGCGTCAAGCACAACGCTTATCTGTCCCTTGCCGCCGTCAAGAAAAATCATATCTGGCAGCTTATCAAAGCCTGCGCTGCGCTGTGTGCTGTCGCTCTCGTTGATATAGCGCATAAAGCGGCGTGTAATTACCTCGTCCATACTGGCGTAATCGTTTGCGCCCACAACGGTTTTAATTTTAAACTTGCGGTAGTCGCTGCGCTTGGGTCTGCCCTCCTCAAAAACGACCATTGAGGCAACCGACTGAAAGCCCTGTGTGTTGGAAATATCATAGCTTTCAATGCGGTTAAGGCTGAAATTAAGCCCCATGGCGCTTTCAAGCTCAGCAAGTGCGCCTGTGGTGCGTGCCTTTTCACGTCTTATATACTCGCCAAATTTTTCAAGTGTAACCTCGGCATTTTTGCAGGACATTTCAACTAGCTTATTCTTATCTCACATTTGTGGTATAAGTATGCTGACACGCTGTCCCTTTTCCTGTGTAAGCCATTCACTGCCAGGCTCAAAGTCGGGTATATCGCAGGGGAGCAGTATCTCCTTGGGGATAAACGGCGTGCCGCTGTAAAACTGCTTTATAAACTCGTTTACAATTTCACTCTCCGTCATGGAGTCGGTATTTTCGGGCATAAAATGCTCTCTGCCGCATATCTTGCCGCCCCTTACAAAAAATATCTGCACAACGCAGCTCTCATCATTTCTTGCAAGACCTATAACGTCCCTGTCCTCCATGCCGCCCGACATTGCCTCTATTATCTGCTTTTCGTTTAGCTTTTTAACTGCGTCTATTGTATCTCGCAGCTCTGCCGCCTTTTCAAACTCCAGATTATCGGAGGCAGCAAGCATTTTGTCCGTCAGATTTTTTATGACCTTTTCGGTATGCCCCGACAGAAAGTCCAGAAGCTCCGTAATCATGGCATTGTATTCAATCTCGTTCACCTTGCCTGTGCATGGTGCAAGGCACTGACCTATATGGTAGTTAAGGCAGGGGCGCTCCTTGCCAAAGTCCCTTGGAAACTTTTTCATACAGCGTCTTACAGGCCATATTCTGCCTATAAGCTCTATATTTTCCCTCACGTTGTAGCTGCCCGAAAACGGACCGAAATATCTTGCCTTGTCCTTTAAATGCCGCCTTGTCATAAACACCCTCGGAAACGGCTCGTTTACCGTTACCTTGATGTAGGGGTAGGTTTTATCGTCTTTGAGCATAATGTTATACTTGGGTGAATGCTGCTTGATAAGGCTGTTTTCAAGTATAAGCGCCTCAACCTCGCTGCCCGTTACAATGTACTCAAAGGAGGCAATGCGGCTTACCATGCTTTTAACCTTGACGGAGTGGTTTGCGTTATTCTGAAAATACTGCCTTACCCTGTTTTTTAATATTTTTGCCTTGCCGACATATATTATCTGCTCGTCGGCATCCTTCATTATATAAACTCCCGGACTTTCTGGCAGTTTTTTCAGCTCTGCCTGTATGTCAAACATAAAAAACGTCCTTTCAATATTTGTTGCCCGTTGTGATAAAGCACAGCGGCTTGATATGCTTAAAAATGCTGTTAAATACAAAGCACAGCGCAAAGGTGTAAACGGTGCACAGCACAAAGCCGCCCGCCGTATCAAAGCTCATGCCCTCCTGCCGCATAATGCCAAGGAAAAAGTTGCCAGACATATAAATACCCATTGACAGTGAGGATATATAGGCGGCAGGCTTTTTAAGTGCATGCGGAATATCCCTTATATTAAGCGCAAGCAGATACAGCACAGTCGACAGGGCAATAACCCATATACTGGTGTAGGATTTAAAAATTTCACTGTATTCTCCATTGCGGTATGTTGCGTAGTATGTGCCAAGCGCAATTGCAAGTGTAAGTATAAGCGCAAGCGGCAGTGCGTGTCTGTTTTTAAGCCTTAAACTGCCGCTGTGCAGACAGTAGCCAAGTACAAAGTAGCCGACAAAGCCGTCAATATAATTCAGCTTATTGAAAAGGCTTATATCAAAGTACATTTTAAGCTGCTGCGGTGCTGCATTATAGGCGGTTTTTATGGCACAGCCCGTTATCCACAGCACAAGCAGATATTTTACAAGTGCCTTATGCGGTATAATTTTGCGCAGAAACGGTGCAATGAGGTACAGCGGAATAAGCGCATACATAAACCACAGGTGTACAGCCGCAGGGGCGGAGATTATGCCGACTACGGTTTTCCACAGCTCGGCAGGTTCAAAGGTATGCAGATTTTTGTGAATATAGTAATAGTCCCTTGCTATGCACGCAAGGCTCCAGAATAAAAGTGGCACTGCAAGGCGGGGCAGACGCTTTTTGAGCATAATGCCGAGGTCGTCCGTCTTGTCGCCCGAAAGCAGAAGTGCGCCGCTTATCATAAAAAACAGCGGTACGGCACAGGTGAAAAGAGAGGTGATGACATTGAGCGTCCACCACGTTTTTGAGTAATAGTATGCACGCAGTCCGTATGAGGCGGAGTGCAGTATTATTATGCCAAACATTGATATTATGCGTATTGTGTCTATATAAGGGTAGTATTTTTTGTCCATAGTATTCGTCCTTAGTGTTTTTTATTATTCTAACATATTTATTAAGATTTTAAAATACCGTTTTTTATCGGTTGACAAGCAACGCTTTGGGTGTTACCATATTTTTGTCAGATAAAAAGAACAGGAGGATATTTATGATTTTAAATGCAATCAGAGGCTTTTGTATGGCTGCTGCCGACAGTGTGCCGGGGGTGAGCGGCGGTACGATAGCTTTTTTGATGGGTTTTTATGATGAGTTTATTGGCTCGCTTAACGCTCTTATAAAGGGTACTAAGCAGGAGAGGATAGATGCGGTTAAGTTTCTTGTAAAGCTTGGCGTTGGCTGGGTGATTGGCATGGCGCTTATGGTTACGGTGCTTGCCGCTGTGTTTGAAAAGGGCATTTATCAGGTAAGCTCGCTGTTTATCGGCTTTATTCTGCTTGCAATTCCCATTATGATTTATGAGGAAAAGGAGTGCCTTACCAAAAACTGGCTTGACCTCGTGTTTATTGTGCCGGGTGTTATTGCAGTGGTTGCGCTTTCGTCCTTTGGCTCGGGTGAGTTTGATACATCAAGCCTTAATGTCCTGTCAATAGCATATATCTTTGTTGCAGGCATGATTGCTATTTCCGCAATGGTGCTGCCCGGTATCTCTGGCTCAACGGTACTGCTTACCTTTGGACTTTATATGCCTGTTGTAACGGCGGTTAAAAATCTGCTGCATTTTGACTTTTCAGGTCTTTGGCTTATAATTACGCTTGGTCTTGGCGTGGTTGCAGGCGTTTTTGTATCATTAAGGTTTATTAAAAAGGCGCTTGATAATTACAGGGGCAAATCCGTCTATACCATTATCGGTATGATGTTAGGCTCCATTTACGCAATTACACAGGGACCTAAAACACTGGAGGTACCTATGGAGGCTATGAGCCTTGAAACATTCAGCATTGTATTTTTTATTATCGGCGGTGCTGTTGTGCTGGGTATGCAGCTTTGTAAGGTGTATTCTTTAAAGCGTGTTAAAAATTAATTTTGTGCAATATAAAAGGGCAGACAAACGTCTGCCCGATTTTATTGTTAATTTTTAAAGCTGTGGATAGGAGCAGGTATTCTGCCGCCTCTCTTAACAAACGCATCACAGCTGAATTTATTGACAGGCATAACAGGTGCATAGCCCAGAAGTCCGCCAAACTCAACGGTATCACCAACAGATGCGCCGATAACAGGTATAATTCTTACAGCGGTAGTCTTGTTGTTAATCATACCAATTGCCATTTCATCGGCAATAACGCCCGAAATGGTTTCGGCAGAGGTGTCGCCTGGTATTGCAATCATATCAAGACCAACTGAGCATACACAGGTCATAGCCTCCAGCTTTTCAAGCGTAAGTGCGCCTGCGTTTACTGCGTCAATCATGCCATGGTCCTCACTTACTGGGATAAATGCGCCGCTTAAGCCGCCTACGCATGAGGACGCCATTACGCCGCCCTTTTTAACATTGTCGTTAAGTATTGCAAGTGCTGCTGTTGTGCCAGGTGCGCCTGCGTGTTCAAGACCCATTTCGTTAAATATCTCTGCGATACTGTCGCCGATAGCGGGAGTAGGTGCAAGTGAAAGGTCGATAATGCCAAATGGCACGCCCAGCCTTTTTGATGCCTCCAGTGCAACAAGCTGACCAACTCTTGTAATTTTAAATGCGGTTTTCTTAACCGTTTCACACAGGGTTTCAAAGTCTGCGCCACGTACGCTTTCAAGCGCCCTCTTAACAACGCCGGGGCCGCTTACGCCTACGTTTATTACATTGTCCTTTTCGCCCACGCCATGGAATGCGCCTGCCATAAACGGATTGTCCTCAACGGCATTGCAGAATACAACAAACTTTGCACACGCCATTGACGAGTTGTCCTTGGTGAGGAAAGCTGCCTCCTTGATAATTTCGCCCATGAGCTTAACGGCGTCCATATTGATACCGCTGCGGCTGGAGCCTACATTGACCGATGAACAGACCCTCTCCGTACACGCAAGCGCCTCGGGGATAACCCTTATAAGCTCCTTATCAGCCTTTGTCATACCCTTCTGCACAAGTGCGGAGTAGCCGCCTATAAAGTTTACGCCTACGGTATGCGCCGCTCTGTCGAGCGTTTTTGCAATTTCAAGATAGCCGTCAGAGCCGCAGCCGCTGCCAACAAGGCTGATTGGCGTAACGGAAATACGCTTGTTTACAATAGGCACACCAAACTCCTTGCCTATTTCATCGCCCGTCTGCACAAGCTTTTCAGCGCTCTTTGTAATTTTATCATAAATTTTATCGTTTAACTTTTTACGGTCGGAATCCACACAGTCCAGCAGGTTAATACCCATTGTGATTGTACGCACATCAAGGTTAGCCTCCTGAATCATTTTGTTGGTTTCCTGTACCTCAACACGTGAAATCATATCTAATCCTCCAAAAGTAATGCGGATTTCTCATTCCGCTGAGCAACATAAGTAACTTACCATCGCAAAAAAAGATTCCTTTTTTGCATCGGTAAATTAAATCCTGTGCATGTTGTTGAATATGTCCTCTCTCTGCAGTCTGATGTCAACACCCATTTCCTCGCCGCACTTTTTAAGCTCGTCAACAACCTCGGCAAACTTGTGTGAGCAGGTTGACAGGTCAACAACCATCATCATATTGAAGTAGCCCGATACAATCGTCTGTGAAATGTCAAGTATATTAATCTTTTCCTTTGCAAGATAGGTGCAGACAGCGGCAATAATACCCACACTGTCCTTACCAAGTACAGTTATGATACCTTTCATCAGTTTAATCCTCCTGAATATTCTTTTTATCTTTACATTGTACCATATAAAATAGCAAAATTCAACATATATTATTCGTCTGCATCATCGCATATATCGTCAAAGTCGGTGCTGTCTGTAATAAATTCGTTAGAGCGCATTTTGTATGCTTTTTTCATAAGCTCAATATGCTTGTGCAGCAGCTCCTTTACCTCAAAGGCGTGCTTTATGTTTTTAAGCTCCAAGTGTGGGTTTGTCTTGTCAGAGGAGTGTACTATGACGCTGCCTACGCCAAATATCCTCTGCCCGAGCGTCTGCCTGTAGGATAAATCTCTTATGCGGTAAAGCAGTACCTCCTCCTGCGAGGTGGTGAATAGTCCCGATTTTATAAATAACCTGTCCTCCGTTATCGAGTAGCGTGTGAAGGATATTGGCATACCTAAAATACGCTTCTTGTCCGTCCATATAAAGCTGATTGGCTCAATGCCTTCAATCTTTGCCATAGTGTTACCCCCTTATGATATGTTTTTTAGATAAATGTTGACTAAATTATAAACTTATGTTATATTATAAATACAAAAAGCACTTTTACTGCGTAAAAGCCGCCTTGCGGCGGGCGGATTGCTTTTTTCCGCTGCATAAAAGGGGCAACCTTACGGCTGCACCCTTAAAGAAAATTGGTTATTAAAATAACCGTCTATTTCGCAGGGTAGACGGTTATTTTAATGTTATGAGAATAAATGCTATAACAGCAAGTATATTCTGAGCCAGTAACATAAGAATTACAAGCTTGAAATATTCTTTCATAAAACATTAAATACCCCCTTTCATATACTCCCGATAATGACAACCTATTTCATAGGCATCACCTCTTTCATATATAATAAGGTGGGCGCAAGCCGTCGTTTAAACCTCTGGTCGCATAGGCGAGCAGTAAAACGCATCGTGTTTTACGACCAGCCCTCTCGCATTGACAGAAAAATATTCTGCTATGTAAGCTCTAAGGAGCCTATTCCAATTATACCACATACAAACAAAATATGCAATTATTCCTTACAAAAAACATATCAATTATATCTATCCGTTATAATGTCCCAACATCGGCATACAATAAAAATAAAAAGGTGTTCATATGCTTGAAAGATACAAAACAGGCTTTATAATTGCGGCGGTATACATAGGTGCGCTGATGGGGGCAGGCTTTGCGACAGGGCAGGAGCTGATAAAGTATTTTCTGCGCTTTGGGGCGGCAGGCTTTGCGGGTATAGTTTTATGCGGAGCAGCATTTGCGCTGGTAGGATTCAAGGTGCTGTGGTTTGTACATATAAACGGGATAGAGGGCTACAGTGAGTTTTTACGGCGCATTATGGGCAGGAGGCTTGGGCTTGCGGCAGAGGCGGTGAGCTTTTGCTTTATCATAGCGCTGTACTCATCAATGACGGCGGCAGCAGGGTCGCTTATGCACCAGCTTACGGGCATAGGCAGTATATGGGGCAGTGCCCTGCTGGTGGTTATCTGCTCGGTTATGACAATAGCAGGGGTGCGGTGGCTTGGCATAGTCAACCTCATACTCTGTCCTTTGCTTGCAGGCGGCAGCGTGCTTATAGGGCTGTGGCTGTACTTTGGCAGTGTAAGCGTGTTTGCGCCCATCAAAATGCCCGATGACAACCTGTTAGGCTCGGCGGTTGTGTACATATCCTACAACGTAATAAGCTGTGTAAGTCTGCTATGTGCGCTGTCAGGGCGCATAAAAAACATACGTGACGCAGTAACGGGCGGCATAATAGGCGGACTTGCGGTAGGTGCAGCAGGGCTTGCGCTTGCCTTGCCGCTGTACAAATATCTGGATATTGCAGTATCAAATGAGCTGCCTCTTTACGCCCTTATGCAGGGGAGCGGAGCTCTTAAACTGATATACTGCACCCTGCTGTGTGCCGCCGTACTCACCACAGCGGCAGGCAACTGCTGCAGCATAGTGGAGGGCTTAAAGCCGAAAAATACAGCTGAGCGTGTACTGTGGACGATACTGTCGGGCGTAGCGGCGCTTATGCTCTCCAGGCTTGGCTTTGAGAACATTGTAGGCAGAATGTACTATGTATTCGGCTGCATGGGTGCGGCAGAGCTTGCATTTATTGTGTGTTTAAAGCTGAAATAAGGCATTGAATTATTTGCCGTATTTTGTTATACTAATCAAAGATGAAAAATACTGCAAAGGAGAATTACAATGGATTATAAAAAAGTCGCTATGGAAAAGCACGCTGAATGGGCGGGCAAAATTGAGATAGTATCACGTGCGGAGCTGAATACGGTTGATGACCTTTCGGTGGCATACACACCGGGTGTTGCGGAGCCATGTCTTGCCATTAAGGAAAATCCTGATTTAAGCTATACTCTCACACGCCGCCACAACCTTGTTGCGGTAGTTACGGACGGCAGTGCTATACTCGGTCTTGGCAACATAGGCCCCGAGGCAGGCATGCCTGTTATGGAGGGCAAGTGCGTACTGTTTAAGGAGTTTGGCGGTGTTGACGCTGTACCTCTTTGCGTGCGCTCACAAAATCCTGATGATGTTGTTAAGACAATATCCCTGCTTGCAGGCAGCTTTGGCGGAATTAATATTGAGGATATAGGTGCGCCTCACTGCTTTGAGGTGGAGGAAAAGCTGAAAAAGTGCTGTGATATACCTGTTTTTCATGACGACCAGCATGGTACGGCTGTGGTAGTGCTTTCGGGTATCAGAAATGCGCTTAAGCTGACAGGCAAAAAGCCCGAGGACTGCGTTGTGGCAATGTCGGGTGCGGGTGCGGCAGGTACGGCAATTGCAAAGCTGCTTTTAAAGGCTGGTTTTAAGGATATTACCCTCTCCAATATTGACGGCGTAATTTCTGCGGATAACCACTATGACGACCCATACCTTGCAGAGCTTGCCTCGCTTACCAACCCAAACAGAAAGAGCGGTACGCTTGCCGATATAGTAAAGGGCGCAGATATATTTATAGGCGTTTCCGCACCGGGTATTCTTACACCTGAGATGATTAAGACAATGGCAGATAAGCCGATAATTTTTGCCATGGCAAACCCTGTACCAGAGGTTATGCCAGATGTGGCAAAGGAGGCAGGCGCCTTTGTAATTGCCACAGGCAGAAGCGACTATCCAAACCAGATAAACAACGTGCTTGCGTTCCCCGGTATATTCAGAGGTGCGCTTGACGTAAGGGCAAGTGATATTAATGATGAAATGAAGCTTGCCGCTGCCGATGCAATATCCAACCTTGTAACCGAGGACGACCTTGCAAACGGCATAATAATTCCTTCGGCGTTTAATAAGAGCGTTGTACACGATATAGCAAAGGCTGTTGCCGACGCTGCAATTAAGTCGGGTGTTGCAAGAATTAATAAGTAATTGTGAATTAAGGGACTGCCGCAAAAAAATGCGGCGGTCTTTTTATATTGGCATAAATAATGAACATTAGTCCTGTCGCATTTATGGAATAAACAGCATTTATGTTAAAATTATATCAGTTTTCAGCCATAAAAAATGTATTTACACAAAATATTGCGCATATATTATATTTTACTTGAAATTGAACGGGGTTTGTGGCACAATATAACATAACAATACTATGTATGTAAAAGGCAAAATTTAAGTTAATTTTTCGGAGGAAGCCGTTATGATTAAGACAGATGTGCTTATAATAGGCTCCGGTATTGCCGCTTTAAGTACGGCGGCTGAACTGGCAAAATACAATGTAAATGTTACTATTGTAACAAAGGGTAAAAAAATGGACAGTAACTCTGCGCTGGCGCAGGGCGGTATTTCAGTTGCGCTTGCACAGGAGGACGACTGGCATCTGCACTACAAGGACACTTTGCGTGCAGGCTGCTATCTCAATGATGAAAGGGCGGTTGAAAAGCTGGTAAGCCTTGCTCCGTCGGTGCTTATTGATTTTATGGCGGCAGGTATGCATTTTGACCGCAACGCCAAGGGTGAGCTGCTTTTCGGCAGGGAGGCGGCGCACAGTCTTAACAGGGTTATACACGCAGGCGGCGACGGTACGGGTTTAAAGGTTATCGAGCAGCTTATAAAAAATACGGATAATGACGAGCATATCACCATAAACGAGTACGAGCCTGTACTGGAGCTTACAGTTAAGGACGGCAGGTGCTATGGTGCAGTTACAAGGGATAAGGACGGCAATGTCAGGCAGTATGCCGCAGGCAGTACAGTTATTGCGGCAGGCGGCATAGGTCAGCTTTACCCTGCAACCACAAACGACAAAACCATTACGGGTGACAGCATTGCCCTTGCTTACAGGGCAGGTGCAAAGCTGAAAAATCTGGAGTTTGTACAGTTCCACCCAACAATGCTTACTATTGACTCCGTTGCCTATGGGCTTGTATCCGAGGCGGTAAGGGGTGCGGGTGCACTGCTTATAAATGAGGACGGCGAGCGTATAATGGTGGGCGTTCACCCAATGAAGGAGCTTGCGCCACGTGATGTTGTGGCAAGGGCGGTTTATGACCGCTATCTGAAAGGTGAAAAAATCTATCTTGACATCTCATCAATAGATAACTTTACAGATAAATTCCCTACGGTAAGTAAAATCTGCACCGAGCATGGCGTGGATTTATCTAAAAATCTTATTCCCGTTGCCCCTGGCGCCCATTTCCACATGGGCGGCATAAAGGCTGGCAGCGACGGCAGAACAAATATTGACTCCCTTTTTGCAGTTGGCGAGGCTGCCTGTACGGGTGTGCATGGTGCAAACCGTCTTGCAAGCAACTCCCTGCTTGAGGGACTTGTGTTTGGCAGATTGACGGCGGATTATATAAT
>CABUWB010000036.1 GCA_902495025.1 uncultured Eubacteriales bacterium | reverse complement strand
TCAATATGTCGCCTTTTACTGATTTTGGCTATGATGCATGGAGGTTTGATGATTTTCATGGAGGCGTTTTGGAGGATTTTCTCCTGCTAAAGCCATACAGTGATGATATTGAATATGAAACCGATGTAAATGCGTCGCTTGACAGATTTACATCTGCGGACCTGACAGTGAAGAAGCTTTATATATCAAACGACAGCTTTGACAAAACGGGAATGTTTTCCGTATTTACACCACAGGACAATATTTATGTTGTGCCTAGGTTTGAAAATGTCGGACTTGTAGGCAGTGACAGCTTTGATTATAATATAAAGGCAACTGATAAAGCGGATAACAGTGTAATATTCAACCGCAGCTATACCTATAATAATGCAATTGAGGCTAATAATACCTCTTTATCTGCCAATATCGAAACTGCTGACATAGGCACCCTGCCTGTGGGAGAATATACGTTTACGGTTACGGCAAACCCCGAAAGGACAGCAGATGAGGCATATTTTTATAACAATACCAAAACAAGTGATGTTAAGGTTATGGACAGGAGCTGTGATGTATCTGCACTGACCTTTAATGCGGCTCTGGGTGAATTTACAGACGGTAAGGCGGCTGCCACGTTTACCTACGGCGGACTTGATACACTGGATATTCTTAACAGTCCCGATACAAATATTTATATAGTATCCTCTCATTATCTTGACGGAAAATGGAATGAATGGGAAATAAACCACAGCGCCAAAGGCGGTGCAGACGCTCTGGCGGCACTGCCCGAAAACTGTGATGTACAGGCTTATGGGGAAAAGGTCAGATTTCGTATAATAATAGAAGCAGTTGACGGCAGCGAACCTGTAATAAATCTGTATTCTGATGAGCTTGACTTAAGCTATGCAGGTCTTACCATTGCTGCTGATGAAGCTAATACCTATGATTTGACCAATGTAGGCTTAGGTGAAAAGAAATTTGCAGACGGAGAGCAGCTTGCTTTCAGAGTGAAGAATATATCAACCTATGATGCGGGAGAGCTGACCTGCAATGCTGTTGTATATGCAAAGCAGGGTGATGAAAAAATTGAGCTTTTCAGAAAGGATAATGTGTCTGCTGCTTATGGCGGCACCTCGGATATAATCAGCTTTAACTCATGGAATAAAGACCTGTCGGGCAGCTATGATATAGTTGCGGTGGCAGAGGGTGATTATTACTGTGATGAGGCTTATCTTGGCAAACTTAATGTGCATGAGCAGCCCTCGTTTGTGGTAAATACATACGAAGATGTTGTCAATGCGTATGACTGCAATATTTCGCTAAGAGAGGCTGTTTCGTATATTGAGCAGTATGGTACGGACGAGGATAAAATTACCATAAATGAAGATATATATGCAATATATCTGAATAATGCCATAACCGTTGACAGCAGTGTGAAAATCAGCGGCAGCACTGCAATAAACGGCTTGGGACAGACACAGATTTTTTATGTAAGCAAAAACGGTGTACTGCAGGCTGACAACCTTATTTTACGTTCGGGCAAGAGTGCGGAATACGGCGGTGCTGTTGAAAATAGGGGCGGACAGGTTTATCTTAATAACTGTACGCTTATAAACAACAACAGCGCAGCTGCAGGCGGTGCTGTGTATTCTGACGGCGGCAGTGTAAGCCTTAAAGATTGCACCTTAACTGAAAATAGCTCGGGTTATGGTGCTGCTGTGGCTCTTAACGGCGGAGCGGAGCTTGATATGCTTAACTGTAATGTGATGTTAAACAGCTCTAACGGCGGTGCGGTATATAATAACAGCGGCAGTGCGGTTATAGTTTATTGCATATTCTGTGACAATGCCGCTTCATCAAGCGGAGGCGGTGCAATAACCTCTTTTGCAAAAACGGATATGTTCGGCTCGATAGCCTGCTTTAACGGAGAGTGCGATGTTGACGGCAAAGTGAATGTTTACGGCAGCTATGTTGACACTGTATCGGATAAGGTATCTGTTGATGAGCTGACCGTCAGGGGCAACGGAAAAAATATTTTTATGTGCGATGCTGAAAATGGTGGGGTTAAATATGAGGTAATCTATGATTACATTAGTGAGGTATATAAGGCAAAGGTGTCGCCGCTTGTAAATGACGGAATTTATGTTAAAAATATTGACGGCAGGCTGGCTTACTGTGCAGATAATTCCTCGTGGATTGTAACCGATGTGCCATCAGCCTTTACGGATACGGAATATACCCTTGATATTACGGGTAAGGCGCATGCAGGTCTGTTTGGCTCAACAGCAGAGGTGTGCAGTGATATAAGCATTGTTTCCGTTTTGGGAGATAAGGCGGCTTTATATACACCCGAGCCTGTAAATGCCGTACTTATAGAAAAACAAAAAAATGGAACAGAGTTTAATGTGTATGAAATAAGCCTTGATATGGGTACAAATTTTGTAACGGTAACCGATGCCGATACAGAAGGTGATGCAATAACCTATATGCTGTGGGATAGTATGGATAATATGAAGCCTTTTTGCCCATATTATATGAAATAAAATATTTCAGCTTTTAAGAGCTGCCGCAGCTTTATGGCAGCAGGTGAGTATAACAAAACCGCCCGTAAAATATCGGGCGGTTTTTGTAATGTAAAAAATTGCTGTAATAATTAAAAAAGAAGTTGAAATATTATGGTTTTTATTGTATAATTAAAGTAGATTTATAAATGCTGTTAATAACTATAATACTGCTGTTTGGAATAACTAATGTTGTGTAGCACTGTATGAAGTCAAAGGGGAGTGATAATATGCTTGCACATATTGATAATAACGGCAGGAAGCAGACGGTTGAAGAACATTCCCAAAATGCAGCCGCATTGTGCTGTAAAGAGGGCAAGAGAATTGGTATAGGCAATGTATGTATGGAGGCAGGGCTGCTGCACGATTTAGGGAAAAATAAAGAGGAGTTTGATACTTATATCAGAAAATCCTTTGAGGGTGAAAACAGTGTAAGGCGGGGTGAAATTGACCATTCAACAGCGGGAGGTCAGTTTGTATTTAAAAACTTTTATAAAAAAGACAGGCTTACGGCGGAGCTTATTGCAAATGCTGTTTTTTCACACCATGGCATAAGGGATATTATAGATAAGGACGGCGGCGAGATATTTCTTGCAAGAGTGGAAAAAGAAAACATACAATATGATGAGGTTATCAAAAATAGTAAAACATTGCTTGAAAGCATTGATTTGGAGAGTACATTTACTCTTGCCTGCAATGAAATAAAGGACGTAAAAAATAAAATATCGGAAATATGCAAAAAAGCAGGCAACGGACAGCAATCGGCATTTTTTATGCTGGGATGTCTGCAAAGATTTATCACATCTGTACTTATAGACGCTGACAGATGTGATACGGCAGAGTTTATGACAGGTATAAATTACAGCGAGGTTGAGGACTGCCAAAAGCTTTGGGAAACATATACCGAAAGACTTAATAAAAGACTGTCGGCTTTTAAGAGTGAGGATAAAATTTCAAAACTAAGAAAGCAAATGTCAGATGAATGCTTTGAATTTGCAGGAAACAGGGGAGGTATATACTGCCTGCCTGTACCCACAGGTGGAGGTAAAACGCTTGCTAGCCTGAGGTATGCACTTGAGCATTGCATAAGGTTCAATAAAAGGAGAATTATATATACGGCGCCCTATTTGTCAATTTTAGAACAAAACGCAAAGGAAATAAGAGAAATTTTAAAGGACGATAAAAATATTCTGGAGCACCATTCCAATATTGTAATTGATGATGAAAATGAACAGAGTGTCTACAGATATTTAAGCGATGGCTGGACAAGCCCCGTTATACTTACGTCAATGGTCAGACTTCTTGAAACCTTGTTTGCTGCAGATACTGCAAGTGTGCGGAGATTTAACAGGCTTGCCGACAGTGTGATAATAATTGATGAAATTCAGAATTTGCCTGTAAAGGTAATCGAAATGTTTAATGTAATGGCAGACTTTCTGGCTTATGTCTGCAACGCAACAATTATATTGTGCTCTGCCACGCAGCCTCTGCTAAATAAGGCAAAAAGAAAAATATTATATGGTACACCGCAAAATATGATAAATGTTACGGATAAAATAACAGACGGCTTCAGACGTGTAAGAATAAATGACTGCACAAAAATGGAAAAATATACCACATCTGAGCTTGCGGACTTTGTTCTTGAAAAAACAAATAACAATATGCTGGTTATCCTTAACACCAAGGGTGCAGTAAGAAAGCTTTGCGAGGAGCTGAAAGGCAGAAATACAGTTTATAAAATATATCAGCTTACTACATATATGTGTCCTCAGCACAGGAATGATATTCTGGATGTAATAAAATCTGAAATAAATGGCGGTGAAAGGCTTATATGCGTCAGCACCCAGCTTATTGAGGCAGGCGTTGATATATCATTTGAAAACGTAACAAGGTCACTGGCAGGGCTTGACAGCATAATACAGGCAGGAGGAAGGTGCAACAGGCATGGAAAAACAGAGATAAGGAGCGTGTATATTATAAATTATGCGGAGGAAAACCTTGGCTCTCTTGAGGATATTAAAGAGGGGCAGAAATGTATGTGGTCGCTGCTGCTGAAGTATAAAAATAGTTATGAGCATTCGGGTAAGGATTATCTGCTAAGCGATGAGGCAATAAAACAATATTACAATATCTACTTTTTCGACCGCATAAATGAAATGAGCTATACAATAAATGAGCCATTGCATACTGACTTATTCAGCCTGCTGTCTGATAATAAAAAGATAAATGCCATAAGAAAAAAGGAAAACGGTACATTGCTGTCGCAGTCCTACAGGCTTGCAGGTGACAGCTTTAATGTAATTGACAGCAATACCATAGGCATAATTGTACCCTACGGAGAGGGTGAACAAAAGCTGGAGCAGCTTAAAAATACACATAATATGTCCGAAATAAAGGGGCTGCTTAAGGGTTTGCAGAGATATACTGTAAATGTATACAGAACAGATAAATATTTAAACGAGCTTAAAAGCAGAAAGGCTCTGTTATCCTGTATGGACGGCAGTATATATATACTCTCAAAAGGGTTTTACAATAAGGATACGGGGCTTAGCAGTGAGCTTGAAGAATACATTTTTTAACGGAGGAGGAGAATTGAGTGGAAAAGGACAACATTTTTGAGTACAGGGTGTATGGAAGATATGCACTTTTTACTGACCCTATTACCAAAATAGGAGGAGAAAAATTCAGTTATCAGGCGCCGACTTACCAGGCACTAAAGGGGATTACGGAAAGTATATACTGGAAGCCGACAATTGTGTATTACATTGACGAGGTAAGAATAATGAATCCCATTCTTACCCAGCCACAGGGTATAAGACCCATACATTATAATACCGATAACGGCAACGACCTGTCTGTATATACATATTTAAAGGATGTGGAGTATGAGGTGAGGGGGCATTTTGAATGGAATGAAAACCGCCCTGACCTTGTTAATGACAGAAATGAAAATAAGCACTATGACATAATAAGGAGGATGATTGAAAAGGGCGGCAGACGTGACATATTTTTGGGTACACGTGAGTGCCAGGGCTATGTGGAGCCCTGCAAATTTGGCGAAAGGACGGGATATTATGACAATACGGACATGTCCTTTGGCATAATGGTACATGGCATTACCTATCCTGATGAGGTTACGGATAAAAGTAAAAAGGGCATAATGTCCGTAAGACTGTGGGCGCCTGTTATGAAAAAGGGAATAATCAAGTTTATAAGACCCGAGGAATGTACTATAGTAAAGGAAATAGGCAAAAGAGATGTAAAAGAGTTTAAAGAGGGCGAAAATTTCAGCGGATTAAGTGAGTTTGAGGGCGGTGATATTTTGTGAGCTGGCTGACTACATTAAGCGAAACATACGATAACTGTGCATCTGCAGTTGCTGATTTAAGCTATAAGGTTACGCTGCTGCCTGTGGCACATCTTACGGCAGAGGCACAAATAACCATATTTATTGATACTGAGGGTAATTTTCTGGGAGCTGAAGCTGTTGACAAGAAAAACGGTACAACAATTATACCTGTAACGGAGGATTCGGCTACAAGGAGCAGCGGCATTACGCCTAATCCTCTTTGTGATAAGCTCATATATATAGCAGGAGATTACTCTGCCTATGTTAAAAGTGATAAAAACAATGACAAGGTGTCTGAATATCATTCGGAATATGTTAAGCTTTTAAAAAGCTGGAATGATTCTGAATATGCAACAGAAAAGGTAAAGGCAATTTACAGCTATATTTTAAAGGGAAAAGTTATTGAGAACCTGCTAAGTGCAAGAATTTTTGAAGCAGATGCGTCGGGATTACTGAAGGAAAGCAAAATAAGCGGTACAAAACAGAGTGACTGCTTTATACGCTTTTCCGTTATGAAGCCCGGGGAAGGTGGCTATATTCCCGAAACATGGAGAGATAAGGAGCTTTTTAACAATTTTATAGCTTTTAATAATACTCTCAATAAAAACAGAAATTTATGCTATGCTGTGGGAAGAGAGGACGTAATATCCGTAAAGCACCCTGCAAAAATAAGAAATACGGCAGACAAGGCTAAAATAATATCTTCAAATAATACCAAAAGCTTTGTGTATCATGGCAGATTTGCCGAGGCGGAAGAGGCGGCAGCAGTTGGATACGAGGTGTCACAAAAGGCGCATAATGCGTTGAGGTGGCTTATTGGAAATCAGGGATATAAAAACGGCAGCAATGAAATTGTAACGTGGAGTGTTAAAGGAAAAAAACTGCCGGAGGTAATGGACAATTCGGAAATGCTGTTTGCTGATTTGGAAGAAGAAAGTGATGTTGTAATTACGGGAGAGCAGTTTGCCCGAAAGATAAATAAGGCTATTGCAGGCTATAAACAACAGCTCGACTTTGATGATAAAATAGCCATAATGTCTGTGGATACAGCTGACGGCTCTACTAACGGAAGGCTATCCATTAAGTATTATACAGAGTTTACAGTATCAAGATACTTTGAAAATATTGAAAACTGGTATAATAAATGCTCATGGGAAATTATCGGGGACAAAAAGAGAAAGACGGGCATAACAACACCTGCTCCCTTTGAAATTGCAATGGCGGTTTACGGCAATGAGAGGAACGATTGCATTGATATTGATAAGAAAGTAAAAAAAGCCTGTATTGAAAGAATTTTGCCCTGCATTATAGAAGGCAGAAGATTTCCTGCGGATTTAGTCAGGGGAGCTGTGCAGAATGTATCAAGGGCTATGGCGTTTAATAACTATAATCACGATAAATTAATTGGTATAACCTGTGCTGTAATTAAAGCACATTATAATGATAAAGGTGAGGTGGTAACTATGGAATTAAATGATTGTAATGACAGAAGCTATTTGTTCGGACGGTTGCTGGCTGTGGCTGATGTACTGGAACGGCGCACGTTTGAAGCAGGAGAGAAAGACAGGGAAACAAATGCAAAAAGGTATTGGAGTGTGTTTGTAAAAAAACCGGCAAAAACATGGGCGGTTATTACTGACAGACTGCTGCCGTATATGAGCAAGAACAGTAAATATATGGCTTATTATAACAAGCTGTTTGAAGAAATTCACAATAAATTCAATATTGAAGATTACAATGACAAAGAGCTTGATTCAAAATATTTATTGGGCTACTGGTGTCAGAGAAAGGTAATGAACAGCAAAAACGAAAGTAATGAGGAGGATAAATAAATGAGTGGATTTACTAATAAAATAGATTTTGTATCAATAATTACTGTAACTAAGGCAAATCCAAATGGAGACCCATTAAATGGCAACAGACCAAGGGAGGATTTTAACGGCTACGGTGAAATATCCGATGTTTGCATTAAGAGAAAAATACGAAACAGGCTTCAGGATATGGGCGAAAAAATATTTGTACAGTCCGATGAGCGTTGTGATGACGGTGCAAAAAGCCTTAAGGACAGAGCAGACAGTGTTGATGAACTTAAAAAGGAAAAAAACAAAGATAAGTATGCTGAAATTGCATGTAAGGAATGGTTTGATGTACGCGCCTTCGGTCAGGTTTTTGCATTTAAGGCTGACAGTGTGTCCGTAGGTGTGAGAGGTCCTGTATCGGTACATTCTGCTGTAAGCGTAGTTCCAGTTGATATTTCAAGTATGCAGATTACAAAAAGCGTCAACAGCGAAACAAAAAAGAAAAATGATGTGGAGGTTGACGGCAAATCATCTGATACTATGGGTATGAAACACAGGGTTGAATTTGGCGTTTATATTTTAAAGGGCAGTATTAATCATCAGCTTGCCGAAAAAACAGGCTTTAGTGATGAAGATGCCGAAAAAGTAAAGGATGCATTGACCACCTTATTTGAAAACGACGCATCATCGGCAAGACCTGACGGAAGTATGGAGGTAAAAAAACTTTACTGGTTTAAGCACAATTGTCCTATGGGTAATTTTTCATCTGCAAGGGTACATAACAGCGTTAAGGTAACCCTTAAAGAGGGCGTGGATATGCCTAAGTGCTTTGATGATTTTGAAATTGAATACACATCTCTTGATGGAATTGAGTGTGAAATTATAGAAGGCAGATGATAATAAATGTATCGGGAAGAGGAGTATCTGCTGCTGTCGGGGCTGCAGCACTTTGAGTTTTGCCAAAGACAGTGGGCTCTTATTCATATTGAACAGCAGTGGGCAGAAAATTTGCTGACTGTTGAGGGGGATATATTTCACGAAAATGCCCACAACAAGTCCTTTACCCAGTCAAGAGGTGATGTGATTATATCAAGGGGGATGCCTGTGTTTTCAGCTGAGCTTGGTGTTTGTGGTGAATGTGATGTTGTGGAATTCCATAGTGACAAAAATGGTATTGAACTTTTTGGCAGAGTGGGAAAATATCAGCCGTACCCTGTTGAATATAAAAAGGGAAAACCCAAAGAGGGAAGTGAAGATGTGCTGCAGCTTGTGTGCCAGGCTATGTGTCTTGAGGAAATGCTTTGCTGCAGCATTGACACAGGCTATCTGTATTATGGGGAAACCAGGAAAAGAGTTAAGTTAAATATAACCGAGGATTTAAGAAACCATGTAAGGGAAAACCTTAAACTTATGCATTTGTATTACAAAAGAAGATACACACCTGATGTAAAGCCTGATAAAAGATGTAAAAGCTGTTCCATAAACGATATATGTCTGCCTAAAAGAAATAAGTACAAGTCAGTAAGAGATTATATAAGCAAAAGTCTGGAGGGAGAGCAGTGAAAAAACTACTTAACACTCTTTACAATAACTCTGAAAACAGATATTTATCTTTAGATGGCTTGAATGTTGTTGTGCTGGAAGATAACACTGAAATAGGAAGAGTGCCTTTGCATAATCTGGAAATGATTGTTACGGTAGGCTATACGGGTGTCAGCCCTGCACTTATGGGCGCATGTGCTGAAAATAACATTAATCTGTGCTTTTTAAAGCCTAATGGTAATTTTCTGGCAAGGGTAACCGGTGCTGTAAAGGGTAATGTGGTTTTGAGAAAAAATCAGTACATACTTTCCGAAAACAGGCAGGAAAGCTTAAAGATTGCAAAAAATTTCATAATCGGCAAAATTTTTAATGCAAAATGGGTAATTGAAAGAGCTAAAAGAGATTATGCATTAAGACTTGATACCGAAAAGCTTTCTCGTGTATCAGCAATGCTTTCAAATGCTATCAGTATGGTGCAGGACTGTAATGATGCAGATGTTTTGCGGGGTATTGAGGGCGAAGCGGCAGGTATATATTTTTCTGTGTTTGATGATTTGATTTTACAGCAGAAGGATGACTTTAAATTTGAAACAAGAAACCGCAGACCACCTCTTGATAATGTGAATGCCCTTTTGTCGCTGACCTATACTATGCTGACAGGTATGTGTCAGAACGCTTTGGAAACGGTTGGTCTTGACCCTTATGTGGGATTTATGCATAGCGACAGACCAGGGAGAGCATCTCTTGCATTGGATTTGATGGAAGAAATGAGAAGTGTTTTTGCCGACAGATTTGTACTGACGCTTATTAATAAAAAAATGATTTCCGAAAAAGATTTTCAAAAAATGGAAAATGGCGCTGTATTTCTGACTGAGGAGGGCAGAAAAAAATTTTTTGCTGCCTTGCAAAACAGAAAAAAGGAGATAATAACTCATCCATTTCTTAATGAAAAGGTGGAGTGGGGTGTTGTGCCTTATGTTCAGGCTCTACTTCTGTCTAGGTACCTCAGAGGAGATATTGATGAATATCCGCCTTTTTTGTGGAAGTAGGTGTTTTTTTGCTTGTGTTGATTACTTATGATGTTTCTACTGAAACTGCACAGGGCAGAGCAAGACTCAGAAAAGTTGCCAGACAATGTGTAAATTACGGAAGACGTGTGCAGAATTCTGTGTTTGAATGTGAACTTGACGCTGCACAAGCCAGACAGGTGAAACATATCCTGGAGGGAATTATAAGTGCTGAGGAAGATAGCCTAAGATTTTATTATTTGGGTAATAATTACAAAAATAAGGTTGAACATATCGGTATTAAAGCAAGTTTTGATGTAAATGACCCTTTAATACTTTAGTGCGGATGTGTAGTAAACATTCTTTTGCATGCCTATTCGCACAAAGAAAATTGTTGAAAATGTGCAATGCTTTGAGGACGGTTTTGGTAAATATTATTTGTTTTTTTTGTTATTTTAACTTGAATTTGTTGTTTTGTACATTATATAAACTTTTATGGTATTTTTTTTGTAAAAGTTTGCTGTCACTCCCTGTATGGGAGTGTGGATTGAAATATCTCATTTTTGCGCATTTCGGCAAGTTCAAGCGCAGTCACTCCCTGTATGGGAGTGTGGATTGAAATAGCTGCATTAATTTATGCCTGTTTGTTTTGCTCGTCACTCCCTGTATGGGAGTGTGGATTGAAATTTGTAATACCAATCCACCACAAGGGCTTTTTCGGGTCACTCCCTGTATGGGAGTGTGGATTGAAAT
>CABUWB010000035.1 GCA_902495025.1 uncultured Eubacteriales bacterium | reverse complement strand
GCTTGGAGTGGGCGGCGGACTTGAATTTACCACCGAATGTGCCGGGGACCGCGTTGCGGAGAGCTGGCACAAGCTGATTAAAAAGCACATATACGAGCGTCCTCTGCCGGGAATACTTACGGGCAGCCCCATAACGGATATAAGGGTGGTGCTGACAGACGGCAGAGCGCATCTGAAACATACCTCGCCCGGGGATTTCAGAGAGGCAACGCACAGGGCGGTAAGGCAGGCGCTTGAAAAGGCTGAAAATGTACTGCTGGAGCCGTTTTACAGCTTTGAAATACAGGTATCTGCCGACTATGCAGGCAGGATTATGTCCGATATTCAGAAGATGAGGGGCAGCTTTGAGGCGCCCTCGGGAAACGGCAGCAGTGTTATAATAAGGGGCAGTGCGCCTGTTGAAACTCTTATGGATTATCCAAAGGAGCTTATGAGCTTTACCTCTGGTACGGCAGCAATCTCCATGCGCTTTGACCGCTACGACAGATGCGGTGATGAGGTTGCCGAAAGAGTGATAGCTGAAAGAGCGTATAACAAGGGTGCCGACAAGCAAAATCCGTCGTCCTCGGTGTTCTGCTCGCATGGCAGCTCCTTTGTTGTGGAGTGGTATGAGTGTGAGCAGTATATGCACACGCTTAAATAAGGCGTAAGATTGAAATACTTTTATACGTACAACTTTAACAAAAATTTTGGCTTAATTTTGTCTGATGTTCACAATTAATAAAAAATATTGCAAAAACGAACACTATTCTATATAATTTCAACAATAAAATGGGCTTTTTGTGCACTGTTGGCATTGACACAGTCGTTAAAAAAACGTATAATGGTACTAAGCAGAGCTATGCAATTGTGCTGTTTTGCAGTTACAAAACAGGCGGCGCTGCGAAAGATAAATTTATAAGGAGGAATATTATGAACAGCAATTTAAGGCGCAGAATAAGCGCCATGATGGCATTTGTAATGCTTTTAAGCGTTATGATGTCAGGCCTTAACGTAACTGCTTACGCAGCTGTTGGCGAAAAGGTTGATGTATGGGATTTCGGCTGTGTTGCCGAGAGTGATACATCGGTTTATGAAAACCATATCACTGCTGATACTATCAATGGCTGTGACAACCTTGCAACAACAGGTAAGTTTACCGCTGCGGGCGAGTGGGACTTTAACGGTCTTATCATTAACTCAAACGCTAACGACAGAATGTTCTGTGAGGCAAGTACAAAGAACTACGGTACAAACGCAAAGGCACAGACTGCATACAGTGACGGCTATACAGCAAACGGTATGTGGTATGCAAATGGTACAGGCGGCGAGAACAGAAGATATGCCCTGCTTAACAACGTAGGCGCAGGCGATGAGGTGGTAATTTACACAGGTGCATCAAATGCGGCTGACCTCAACGTACACTTTACATACATGGGTACAGAGGCAGTACAGGACGACGTACAGACCCTTAAAGAGGGCTCAATGGGCAGATTAAGCTATATTGCAAAGTACAGCGGCTCATACAAAATCTGGTATGATACAGCAGTAAGCGGCAAGCCTGTTATCAACAGAATTATGAGAATACCTACAACAGTAATTACAGGTACAATCACAAATCTGTCAGAGGCTACAACCTCAGGCTGCAGCGTTGTATTTAAAAACTTAACAACTGATGATGAGTATACAGTTGAGATACCTGCAGGTGAAAATACCTTCAGTGTTGAGGTAACACCCGGCTACAGATATTCTGCAACCTTAAAGGGCGCAGTCGGCTTTGGCTTTACCTACGCAACCAAGTTTGCTGAGGTTCCTGTTGGTTCAGCAAGTGGCGTAAGCGTAACCATGCAGGTTGAGCCTAAGGAAACCTACAACTTAACAGGTACTGTTACAGGCTTTGATAAGGACTATGATGTATCTAAGCTCACTGTTACACTTACACCTGACACAACTGATACCGATACAATTAAGGCAACAATGAGCGGTACTGATTTCAGCGCAGTTCTTGAGCCTGATATTACATATACCGCAACTCTTGGCGGTGTAAATGATTATGAGATTACCTCGGGCGGTGCTTTCCTTTACTCAAATGTTAAGGACGTTACCCAGAATATCGAGGTTGCACCAAAGGTTACCTACGGTGTAAGTGGTGCATTTGTTACAAGCGACGGCAGCACTCCTGCTGACGGAGATGTAACAGCACTTGTGTTTACAAACCTTGAGGATGAGTATACCTATTCCGCAGCAATCAGCGGTGCAGGCTATACTGTAAGTCTTCGTGACGGTGAGTATCTTGCATCAATTTCATCTGATAAGTACAAGACATCAACTCACGTTTCGGTAAAGGGCGGCGAGGTTGCACGCAACCTTTACCTTAAAACAACTACAGTTACACCTCCACAGGTTGATACAAGCGTAAGAGATATTTACGTTGGCTGTGAGGGTAAGGTAAATAATTTTGAAACTATCGGCGAGGCTTTTGCTGCTGCGGCTGTTATGAACCCACAGAGCGAGGCTGACAGAGTAACTATCCACGTAGCTCCTGGTACTTACAGAGAGCAGACTTCTCTTACAACTCCTTACGTATCAATGGTTAAGGAGGGTACAGGTGAGGTTGTGCTCACATGGTACTACGGTATCGGCTACAAGTATTACAGTGCTGCTGCAACAGGCTACTGGGACGATGAGGCAGCATTTGACAAGTACAACAAGAAGGGTCCTGAAAAGTGGGGCGTTTCTACATATATTAAGAGTGGTGCCAAGTTCTTCAGAGCTGAGGACATCACATTTGAAACCTCCTTCAACAAGTATATGACTGATGAAGAGGTAATTGACGGTGTTGAGAGCGACGGCTCAATGGCTTATGTAAGAACACTTGGCTCAACAGTAACAAGCAAGGCTGCTACAGAGAGAGCAACTGCTATTGCTATTGAGGGCGACGGTGCAGAGTTTAAGAACTGTACATTTATCGGCAGCCAGGATACACTTTACATGGGTGCTCCTGTACGTGTTTACTATAAGGATTGTGTAATCGAGGGTAACACAGACTATATCTTCGGTTCAGGCAACGCTGTATTTGACGGCTGTGAGCTGCGTTTCTGCGGTTACAGTGATACAGCAACAGGCGGCTATATTACAGCTGCAAGAAAGGATAAGGACAAATGGGCTGCATCTTCTACAGCATTCAAGGGTTACTTATTCAGAGCTTGTACAATAACAAATAAAAAGGCTGACGGCGAGGGCAATACAATGCTCCACACAGCAGGCTATTTCGGCAGACCTTGGGACAGCGAGGCAACAGTTACTTACCTCAACACCAAGCTTGAAAGCGCTGATGCAATCAAGGCAGAGGGCTGGACAGCAATGAGCGGTGTTAATCCTGAGGTAGCAAGCTACAAGGAATATAACACAACCTACAATGGTACTGCTGTTGATACAGCAACAAGAACAGCAGGTACTGTAATGACAGCTGATGAGGCTGCTGCTGTTAAGGCAACCGATTATTTCGGCGACTGGACACCTGTATACTATGCAGAGGGCAGCGCAAGCGTAGAGTTTGCAACAGCTCCATATTTCTCATCTGATGTTGACGTTCTGCTCCCTGCAAGCGGCAACACACTTACAGTTAAGTACTCACTTGACAATAATGACTGCGTTGACGCATCAAGAATTGAGTGGTACAGAGTAGCTGAGGACAGCACAGAAACACTTATTAAAACAACAAGTGCAGCAACAGAGGGCGGCAATGCTTATAAGCTGACTGCTGCTGACGAGGGTTATTATATCAAGGCTGTTGTAACACCTATCACCGTTGAGGGTGCAGAGGGTGCAGCACAGTCCACAACTACAGTTAAGACAGTTGACAAGGGCTCAACAGGCGGCGTTGTTACTGACAGACCAAGCGGTAAGGCAGCAATCTTCCTTGCAGGCGACTCAACCGTTAAGGACTATTCAGCAGGCGCTATCAACAACGGTACTACAAGAACAGAGGGCTCATGGGGCGAATTCCTTGACGAGTTTGTTTCAAGCGACTATGTTGTAAGAGATTACGCAGAGGGCGGCAGAAGCTCCAGAACATTTATCGACGGTACCAAGGCTGACGGCTCTGACAAATTCTTTGATAAGATTAAGGGCGAAATGATGGCAGGCGACTACCTGTTAATCCAGTTTGGTCATAACGATTCTTCTGCAAGCTATGCAGACAGATATGTACCTGTAGGCACACCTGATGAAAACGGTGTATTCCCTGTTACAGCTCCTACAGCTGACGGCGCAGGCGACGGTACCTTCAAGTGGTATTTACAGGAAATGGTAAATGCTGCTAAGGAGGTTGGCGCTACACCTATTATGGTAACACCTGTTTCCAGAATGTATTTTGACAGCAACGGTAAGATTACATCTCACCATGGCTCAAATGACGAGTATGTAACTGCTACAAAGCAGGTTGCACAGGAGAATGGTATCCAGTGCATCGACCTTTACGCATACACCAAGGACCTCTATGAGCAGTCCTATGCAGACGGTCAGGGTATTACATACCCAACAGCACTTTTTGCTAAGGGTGAAAAGACACACCACAGCAAGGTTGGCGGTTTCATTATCGCTGCACAGCTTGCTTATGAGCTTAAGAACAATGCTGCTTTAGGTCTTTCAAATGCTATTGTAACTCCTAAGAGCACATCTTCTGTAAACGGCAGCGGTGAAACAGAGTTCAGAGTTTGGTCTGACGGCAGATTTGAGGCTTATGCTTTAAATGCAAGCGGCGACTATACAACAGACATTGATGTTTACTGGAGCAATTATGCTAACGAGCAGATTGCTGCTTTGAATGAGCCTGTTGCACCTGAGGACCTTAGGGGTGATGTTGATAAGAGCGGCGTACTTACCGCAAATGACGCATCTGCTATACTTTATTACACCTGTAATGAAAACTACGGCGGTGAGGACTTTGACTTTAGCCTGGCTATGGCTGATGTTGACGGTAACGGTGCTATAACTGCAAATGACGCAAGCTTCGTACTCCAGAAGGTTCTGGATTCAAGCTTCCAGTTCCCTGCAGCTTAATTGATTTAATGTAAATTTTAAGGGGCGCTCAAAAGAGCGCTCCTTTTTGTATGCAATATTTAGGGTGTTAAAATAAATTATTGTTTAGCGGACAGAATTAACAAACCAACATTTGAAATTGTAGGGGCGGCAACCTGCCGCCCGTCAACCATTGAAACATGTTCAACATTCGGGCGGATATGGAATCCGCCCCTACAAGTTAATTGCAACAACAATTAATTTTTTATAAATTTGTCTTATACGTAAGGTATTAAAACAAACCAACATCTAATTTGTATGCGTTAAAAAAATGATATTATGGGTTACGTAGGGGCGGATTCTATATCCGCCCTAATTTTAGCGTATTATCATTGCTAACGGGCGGCAGGTTGCCGCCCCTACAATTAAAATGTTAAGGTATTATTGCACTGATAAACATTAATTTATACTTTAATGTGCTTTTTGCACTGTACCCTTAAGCTGATTTGCCGTATTTTTATCATAAAAGTGAGAAAGCATATAAAAATACAGTCTTTCATACACTAGCCCTGCGGTAAACCACAGCGGAGCATAGTCAAGCCTAATCAAGCCGTTAATGCTGAAAATGCCGGTATATTTCCATGGGCATATACCAAAAAGTCTGAGTGCCATGCCCGAAAAATATTCGCAGGCAAAAATAAGTACGGCATAAAATATACCTCTTAAAACAGGCGGCAGGGAGTAGTGCCTGAATATATTAAAAAGCGGCTCGAGCAGCACCACCATACCGTAAATTGGCAGCATTATAAACGATGTATGCGCCGACATCGTCATATCCCCATGAATGAGGGAGCAAAAGCCTGTCCACAGTATTTCAAAAAATAAGCCCGTAAATCCGTAAATTAATGTTCTTTTAACCATAGTAACAGTTTTTACGGAATAAGCGTGTTTTATTCATTAAAAAACAGCCCCGAAAAACGGGGCTGTCAGTGCTTGTATATTACTTTTCAATATCGAATAAGTATGTGTTATCAAGTGCCTTCTGTAAAATTGCTGCGGCATCGGTAGCGGTAATTGTGCCGTCGCCGTTTACATCGGCAAGAGAAATTGTATTATCATCAAAATTAGGTGTAAGTGCGTGCTGTAATACAAGTGCAGCATCGTTTGCGGTGACGGTAAGGTCATAATTTACATCACCCAATATACCCTTAACAACCTCGGTTGTAATTACAATGTTCTCACCTAAAACTGCGGTATATACATTTGCGGCATTAAATATTTTGCCGTTTACAAGCAGCTTTTCGTCCTCAACCGAAGGTGTGAAGCCAAAGGTAATCTGGTCGCCGCCATGGATGTAATCACCTGTTTTAAGCTCTGTATCGCCTATCTTTGCAGTTACGTTTGCGGGCAGTGTAATTGTGCCGTATTTAACTGATTCTACGGTGATGGTTACATTCTGTGTACCCTCAGGAATTGTATATTCGGAGCCTGACTTGAATATTCCACCGTTTACACGCAGTGAACGTGCCTCTGTTTCAATTGGTATAATGCTTATAACCAGCTTATCGCCAGTTGATACAATTGCACCGTCCTTAAGCTCTGTATTGCCTAATACAACCTTTGCGCCTTCGGCTATGCTGAGTGTACATGGGCTAATCATTTCAAGCGCAATTACAACATCATTAACACTTCCGTCAAATTTTTCGGTTACAATATATTTACTACCGGAGGTGAATACCTCACCGTTTACTGTCAGTCGGGCTGCTGTGCCAAGTGCAGGGTCAGAGGTAATTGTAAGCTCGTCGCCTGTAAGTACGAAATCACCGTTGTTGAGCTTTGTACCATTTGCTTTTGTTACAGTAACGCCGTCAGGTATGGTTACCTTACCCGAAGCACTTACATAGTCAACGCCCTCGTTAAACTCACGTATCTCGATATTATATTCATAGCCTGCTTTTGCATACTTTGCAACATCACTTGCTGATGAGAAGAGTTCTGCATTTGCCTCTGGGTCATTAAATGCCTGGAAATAGGTTGCGTTGTTTGCAAGCTCATCGCATTTAATGGTTGCCTTTTTGGTATCAACAAAAGGCGTATTTGAAATTGCGAGCTTAACTGTCTGAGGTATTGTTATATTTTCAATATTGGTACAGCCCTTGAAAGCATTTTTGCCCACTACAACATAATGTGGGAAGGTAATATCCTTCAGTGCTGTACAGTTTTCAAAGGCAAGCTCGTTAATTGCCTCTGTCAGTATGCCAAACCTTAAATTAACCAGTGCCTTACAGTTTTTGAAAGCAGATTTGCTTATTGTCTTACAGTTGTAAGGTATTGCTATTGTAGTAAGACCTGTACAGCCTGAGAAACAGCTTACAGGGAGAAGGCTGATATTTGATACTTCTTTTATTTTGTTTCTCTGCTCTGTATTAGTGCTGTTTATTTTTATAGGTGTTGTCATAAACTCAACGGTTTCAAGTGCCGTACAGCCGTTAAAAATAGCTGTGGAGTCAGTAGCTGCCACCGTCAGTATATCATTCTTGTCAAGGCTGAAGGTCTTAAACTGTATTGTACTAATATTGTCTACAGAGTCAATAACAGGTATGCTTAAATCACCTTCGGTATCTACTATATCCGACGAAACAATAGGAGCAGCGAAAGTTGCCTTTGTAAGTGCTGTACAGCCGTTGAATACGGAGTTGGACATTACCTTTACTGATGATGGAATGGTAATATCGAGCAGTGATTTACAGTTTGCAAATGCACTTGCGCCTATATATTCAGCATTGCCAAGGTATGCCTGTGTAAGGACAGAGTTTGCCAGTGCGTTGGAATAAATAACGGTAACAGGGCCTAAATCAATGCTCTTAAGGTAGTTTTTCATTGAGCAGGTGCTGCCTGCAAGCGGTTGGTCAATCCATTTATCTGTCATAATGTAGCTGTCTGCAGATATGCCACGTTTTGTAAAAAAGTCAGCGGGGATTGTAAGAGATTCAAAACCGCCTCTGTAGCCTGTTATTTTGTTGCCTGAACAAACGAGAAATTCCTCATCAAGAATATCATCTTCAATAATTGCATTGCTGTAATTGTGGCTTACGGCGTACTCCAAGGCACGACTGCCGTCAGGAGCATTGATTACAAGGCTATTGCAGTTTTCAAATGCTGTGTCGTGAATTATCAGTACACTTCTTGTAAGTGAATAATCCGCAAGTGCCGTACAATCCTTAAAGGCATATTCATCAATGCGTACAAGGAAACGTGGGCTTGGAGGGTCAATAAGTGATGTACAGCCCTCAAAAGCATAGCTGCATATAGAGCCTGTATTATCGCCTGCAGTAACCTTTGTAAGGGCGGTACAACCCTGGAATGTACCAGAGCTTATTCCCTGAAGACCATAAGGAAGCTCAGCATTTTCAAGTCCTGTACAGTCCTTGAAGATATAAGAGCCAAAGGTAAATGAAGACGCAGAGGATATAACATTAAAGCCTGCCATGGTTAAATCAGCCGTTTTAATGCCGATACAGCCCTCAAAGCAGTTATTGCCTATATCGCCTACACCCTCAACTATGGTAACCTCGGTAATTGAGGTACAATCCTTAAAGGCGGTTGCGCCGATTGATGCCCAGCCGCAGAGCTTAAGTCCACGTAAAGAGGAACAGCCCTCAAAAGCACTTGTTCCTATTTTACTGCCTGAGGTGCCTTCATTATAGCTGTGTTCAAGTGTAGTAAGTGCGCCGCAGTTTTTAAATGCGTTTGCGCCTACATCTGCTTTTTTAAGAAGATGAACATCGTTAAGCTTTGGCAGAGCTTCAAAAGCGCTTTCTTTTATGGTTGTTGTGCTCTGTGCTGTTACAGATGTAAGATTGTTACAGCCTGTAAATGCTGATGAGTTTATTGTAATAGATGATGGCGCAATAAGCTGCTTAAGGTTGCAGTTGTTCTGTGCAGCCTTAGCTGTTACGCTTGATACCGATTCGGGCAGTATAAGAGTACCTATCTCAGATGTAAGAGCGCCTGTTTCATCTCTGAATTCAACAGGGTTAAGAGGTGGTAGATACTCCAGTGCGGTTGGCTTTGTGGAAGAACCCTTATAAAGCACGCCGTTTACTGATGAAAAGGTAGTATTTGCCGAGTCTACATTAACCATTCTCATACGTGGGCAGTTGGAGAAGGATGCAACGCCGAATGTACTTTTAAGGTTAGGGCCGATATTTACTGTATCAAGAGAGATACAGTCCATAAAGGTATTTGCGCCTATTGTGGTTATATTTTTGCCCAGTGTAACATTTGCCAGTGCCGAGCAGCCGCTGAAGGTGTCTGTACCTATTGTCATTGTAAGCTCGGTTGTGGTTACGCTGTTTTTGGTTACCTTATACATGCCGTCTGTGGAAAACTCGGCAGAGGTAAGTGAGCTGCAGCCGCTGAAAAGATAGTTGCCTATCTTCTGGAAACCTGTAATACGGGCACTTTGAAGTGCTGTACAGCCCTGGAATACGTTATTGCCTATGGTTGATGTAACTGTCACGCCATTTGTAATGTTTGATGGGTCAATTGTAAATACCTCTTCATTATTGTCATTTATAGAGGTAGTTCCGGCAATAATTTCAGCCTTTATATTAGCTGTTTTAAGGTTTGTACAGTTAAGGAATGCGTTGTCGCCTATCTCGCGCACTGTTTCAGGCAATGTAATAGATGTAATCTTAGATGCCTCAAATGCGTTTGCGGCAATAAAGCGCACCTTACGTGTTACCTTTGAGCCGTCAGAGAGCATTATGTCAAGCGTTGGAGGAATAACCACATCACAGGATATATCCTTTGATATATCTATAACCTGACAGCATACCTCATCACCTGCGTCGCTGGTATATACAGCATCGTACTTTACAGTAAGCTCATATACAGAGTCATTGTTGTCAGTAAGCGTTATGGTGGCAAAGTTTTTGTCGGTTGCCATGGCTGTTAATGCGCTGTCAGAGGTAGTGGTATCCTCTTTTTCCTCAGCAACGTCAAATGAAGTGGTTTCATCTTCCGCAGTTTCGGTAACAGCAGTTTCATCACTGCCTGTTGAAAAATTATAGATAACTGCCTGTGAAGAAACCGTTTCGTCATCAGATGCTGTTACGGTGCTGTTTTTATCCGATGCGGCGCCATTACTGCCTGCATTGGCATAAACATTGCAGTTTCCCAGTATTACAGAGGATACGAGGAAAACGCATAATACTTTCTTTTTCATTAAATTCCCTCCCATTAGATTAATTTTAGATTTATTTGTTTATAAATATTATCGAATAGATTTTAACATTTTTTTACAGTAAAGTCAATTGTACATATTGTACATTTATGTACAAATATATAAAAATTTGGGTTAAGAGTGTATATATGCGTTAAAAAAACTGATAAAACGAAAAGGTAAGGGCATAGTATAAATGCGAAAAAATTGGCAGATGAATAAAAAAGGTATTGACAAATGGATAAATTGACTGTATAATATCACTTGTCGCTGTAAGTGATGTTAAGCCCAGATAGCTCAGTTGGTAGAGCAGAGGACTGAAAATCCTCGTGTCGCTGGTTCGATTCCGGCTCTGGGCACTTTTTTGATATTTAAGGTAATATTTTTCTTTCCTATTATATATACTTAATTATGCGGGTGTGGTTCAATGGTAGAACATCAGCCTTCCAAGCTGAGGACGTGGGTTCGATTCCCATCACCCGCTTATTTTTATGCCTAAAAACAGGAGGTATAACACTATGAATATTTACCTTGCACCAATGGAGGGTCTTACGGGCTATATCTTCAGAGGGGCGCTTGAAAAGCATTTCGGCGGAGTGGACAAGTATTTTACTCCGTTTATAACGCCCAGCAGAAAGAAATTCGGCGAAAAAATTGTGCGTGATATTGTGCCCGAACATAATGAGGGTATGAGACTTGTGCCGCAAATTCTGACAAACTCGGCTGAAATGTTTATATATACTTGTAAGGCGCTTGAACAGTATGGTTATACCGAGTTTAACTTAAACCTCGGCTGTCCGTCGGGGACGGTGGTGTCCAAGGGCAGAGGTTCGGGCTTTCTTGCCTGCCCCGATGAGCTGGACAGGTTTCTTGACGGGATATTCAAAAGCGGATATAAAATTTCGGTCAAAACAAGGATAGGTATGGAAAGCGGCGAGGAGTTTTACACTCTGCTTGATATTTATAACCGCTATCCCATGGAGGAGCTTATTATTCACCCACGTACAAGGGCGGATATGTATAAAAACCACCCCGATATGGAAATATACGGGTATGCGGAGAAAAACAGCAAAAACACCCTCTATTATAATGGAGATATTTTCTTTTTGCAGGATTATGAGAGGATAGCACAGGGCTTTGAAAATACCGCAGGCGTAATGCTCGGCAGAGGTGCAATAATTAATCCGTCCCTGCCCTCTGTAATAAAGGGCAGCAGTATGGCTGGCGGCAGTGAGCTTAAAGCCTTTTATGAGGATGTCAGGGACGGCTGGGCAGAGGTGCTTTGCGGAGAAATGCCGCTTGTGCACAAATTAAAGGAAATGCTGCTGTATATGGCGGCTGGTTTTGAGGGCAGTGAAAAAACCGTTAAAAAAATCAAAAAGGCTAAGGGTATGAGTGAGTTTAATTTTGCTGCGTATGAGCTGTTTTCTCTTAAATAAATTAGAGTTTATCGGTGTAAATTAACACCTCAACATTCAAATCAATAACGTATGGATTTACCGTAGGGGCGGCAACCTGCCGCCCGTCAACCATTGTGATATGTTTAAATTCG
>CABUWB010000034.1 GCA_902495025.1 uncultured Eubacteriales bacterium | reverse complement strand
TACTATGTAGTACCTAACAAGATTACAAGTATGAACATTGGTGCATTCAGCTCTAACATTGAGCAGGGTGAAGTTACTACTGTAACAGAAACTACTACAGAAACTACTACAGTTACTGAGACTACTACAGAGACAACTACTGTAACTGAAACAACTACTGTAACAGAGACTACTACAGTAGCTGATGACACTACAGAGACAACTACTTTCTCATCTGACACAGCTGTAATTACTCCTGTTGCTCCTGTTGCTGTTGCACAGGGCGGCAAGAACGTTGTTGATTCTGAGACAGTTAAGAGCTTTGATGTTAACTTCGATATCTCTAACCTTGAGAATACTGAAGGTCTTAACAACTACACATTCTTCATTACTTATGACCCAAGCGTTGTAAAGATGACAGGTGTTACAGAGCCTGCAAGCTTTGACACTTATGTAACATATACTCAGAAGATTGGTACATTTGAGATACCTACACCTATCTACGATTCTAACACAATCGCTGGTAGTATTGCACTTGTTCCACAGGCTGGCGACATCGACTATGCTGATGTAAACGCTGACGGTGTTAAGAGCTGTGCAGAGCTTGGTAAGGTTAAGTTTGCTAACTACATCGGCGCTACAGAGGCTGATGGTAAGACACTCTTAACTGTTAAGAAGAGCGGTACATTATTTACACTTAACTTTGAGGTTATCGGTACTGGTGACACAAAGATTGCTGTTGACTTATTCGCAGGCGGCCGTACAGATGGTCTTAACTCAAGACCTACTGCTGCTACTAAGATGGTAAGTGCAGCAGCTGCTGGTAACATCTGGGTTGACAAGGTAGAGGAAACTACTACTGAGACTACAGAGACTACTACAGAAACAACTACAGCTACAGAGACAACTACTGTAACTGAAACTACTACTGTAACAACTACAGAAACTACTACAGCTACAGAGACAACTACTGTAACTGATGCTACAACTGAGACTACTACAGATGCTACAGAAACATCTACAGATGCTACTGAGACATCTACTGAAGCTACTACAGCTACAGAGACAACTACTGTAACTGATGCTACAACTGAGACAACTACAGCTGCTACAACAGAGACAACAACTAAGCGTCGTACAAGCGGCGGTGGCGGCGGTAGCGCTTCAAACAAGGGTTCTGTAGTTAATGATGACAACAAGCCAAGTGTAGGCAAGGATGACAAGGACGACAAGGATACAACTGACAAGACCGACAAGACTGATAAGACAGACAAGCCAAGCTTCTCTGTATCAGGCAAGGACGGTAAGGAAGTAGTTATTGCACCTCCTACAAAGAACGTATCTAACACAGTAAGCTTCAACGATATTTCATCTCGCCCATGGGCTACAGATGCTATCAACAAGCTTGCTAAGCTTGGTATCGTAAACGGTGTTGATAACGCTACATTCGCTCCTGACGCTTACAGCAAGAGAGCTGACTTCGTTATCATGATTGTTAATACTCTTGGTATTACAGGTACACCTTCTACAAACTTCGACGATGTATTCGCTGGTAAGTACTACTACAATGCTGTAGGTCTTGCTTATGAGGCTGGTATTGCTCAGGGTTACGGCGACGGTACATTTGGCCCAGAGAAGTATTGTACAAGAGAAGAAATGATGGTTCTTGTATCTCAGACATTCGAGTTCCTCGGTGTTGATATTACAGCAAGCGAGTCTGTTCTTGACAAGTACGCTGATAAGGACGACATTTCTTGGTGGGCTAAGCCATATGTATCATTTGTAACTGATGCAGGTATTGCAACAGGTACTGGTGCAAACTTCGAGCCTAAGGCTTACATTACAAGAGCTCAGATGGCTGTTATGATTGATAAGATTTACGACTACGTTGTAGATATGGCTGAAGAGGCTGTTGCTGCTGCTGAGGCAGAGGCTGCTGCTGAAGAGGCTGAAGAGGTTGAGGCTGAAGAGGAAACTTCAGAGGACACTACTGCTGAGGATACTGCAGCAGAGGAGACTGTTGAAGAGACAACAGAGGCTGAGTAATCTCGCTTATCTAATCTGAATTAAAAATTTAGTTTTTTGCACCCCCTCTTATGAGGGGGTGTTTTTTGCGTGTTAAAAAGTTGAAATGCTTGTAGGAAATGCTGTTTTGTGGGTGGTGTTTGAAGGGTAAATTAATGTTTAGCGGAGTAACATCAACAAGCCTGCATTTAAACATACTGTAGGGGCGGCAGGTTGCCGCCCCTACGGTAAATCTATACGTTATTGATTTGAATGTTGGGTTGTTAATGTTACCCCATAAACAATAATTTATTGCATTTATTTATTTGCAGAGAGCATTTAATATTTGATATTCATAAATTTATATAAATTTATATAAATTTATATATATTACAATATATCTTTACCTTGTCGTTTTACATCAGCAAGCCTCTTATTTTGAGGCTTTGTCAGAAAAAATTAATAATTTTATCGTTTTTTGTTTGTGCATATTGGCAAAAATGGATTGCAAAATTTCAAATATTGTAGTATCATAATATAGACAGTATCGAGCGAAGAAAATCGGAGAGCAAAACTTCGGATAAACCGCTGCGCAGCGTATGCTATGCGGCGAAGGAGGTTATAATAATGAACAACAGTCTGAATGAAACACGTAAGCTGACAAACCTCAAGGAGGAGCTTAAAAGAAGCGGCGTTATTACCGACAGAGAGGAAATGACCGAGGTAGGCAAGGTGCTTGCCGACGTATATCAGGCGCTTGTTGAAAAGGGCTACAACCCTGTTAATCAGATAGTGGGCTACATTTTATCGGGCGAGCCTACCTATATTACAAGCTACAGGGACGCAAGAAAGCGCATATCTAGGCTTGAGCGTGATGAAATACTGGAGGAGCTTGTAAACTACTACATCAATAACAATTTCTGATTATGCGTATTTTAGGGCTTGATTTCGGACAAAAAACCATAGGCGTTGCCGTAAGCGACAGCCTTGGCTGGACGGCGCAGGGCGTGGAGATTATCCGACGTGAGGAGGAGGAAAACCTCAAAGCGTCCATTGCGAGGATTGCGCAGCTCTGTGAGGAGTACGGCGTGGAAAGCATTGTGCTTGGCTATCCCAAAAATATGAACAACACCATCGGCGACAGGGCAAAAAAGAGCGAGAGATTTAAAAAACGGCTCAAAAAGGAGCTTGGTCTGCCCGTTAAGCTATGGGATGAACGCCTTTCTACCGTTGCGGCAGAGAGGGATTTAATCGAGGCTGACGTATCACGTGCAGGGCGTAAAGAGGTTATTGACAAAATGGCGGCAGTGTTTATTTTGCAGGGCTATCTTGATTTTCTGAGGAAGAATAAAGGAGAATAATATAATGGATAACGAAAAGCTTAATATTGATGAACTTAACCTTTTTGAAGGACAGGACGAAACCTATGAGGTTATTACCATGGTTGAGGACGACGGTTCGGAGCAGGACTTTTTTGTGATTGACGGTATCGACGAGGGCGACTGCAGATACCTTTTGCTTGTTAAAACAGAGGACTTTGACCTTGATGAGCCTGAGGCTTACATTTTTAAGGAGATTGAGGTAAGCGAGGAAAACTGTACCTATGAGCCTGTTGAGGATGATGAGGAGTACAACAGGGTTATTTTACTGTTCCAGGACGAGGACAGCGAGTACGAAATGAAGTTTTAATGTGAACGGCATTTTTTAATTTACTATCGACATAAAGGCATTACCATGCCTGTTTATATATTTTAATGTGCGTTTAATTTAATAAAATTGTGATAAAACGGATTTGCCAACCCGTTTTATCGTTGTGCGTATTTTTAACGGAGGTGTAATTTTGGCATATAACAGAAATACAAATACAAACCAGAAAACACAAAGGGGAACGGGTGCGGTAAAAACCACAAGAGCGCCGAGAGCGCCAAAGGTACAGGCGTCAAAGCTGAAGGTTATTCCGCTTGGCGGTCTGCACGAGGTAGGCAAAAATATTACCGCCTTTGAGTATGAGGACGAAATACTTGTTGTCGACTGCGGTGTTGCTTTCCCTGAGGACGATATGCTGGGTATTGACCTTGTTATCCCCGATTTTAACTATCTGCTTAAAAACAGGGACAAGGTTAAGGGCATTGTGCTTACACATGGTCATGAGGACCATATCGGCTCACTGCCATATCTTTTAAGGGAGCTTAGCGTGCCTGTATACGGCACAAGGCTTACAATAGGTCTTGTTGAGGCAAAGCTTAGGGAGCATAACCTGCTTAACAGCGTTGAGAGAGTAAACGTAAATGCGGGTGAAACCATTAAACCGGGCAAGCATTTTAAGGTGGAGTTTATCCGCTCCAACCATTCCATTGCAGACTCGGTTGCACTTGCCATAACAACTCCTGCGGGCGTTGTTATCCATTCGGGCGACTTTAAGGTGGACTACACACCTGTACAGGGCGAGCCTATCGACCTGCAAAAGCTTGCCGAGTACGGCAAAAAGGGCGTGCTGCTCTTTATGTGCGAGAGTACAAACGTGGAGCGTCCCGGCTATACCATGAGCGAAAGCACCATTGGTAAAATTTTTGAAGAGATTTTTGAGAGCAGTGCCGACCAGAGAATTATGGTTGCCACCTTCTCATCAAATATAGACAGAATACAGCAGATTATAAACTGCGCGCAGGCAAGCGACCGTAAGGTGTGCGTTGTGGGCAGAAGTATGACAAACGTGGTTAAGGCGGCGTGCGAGCTTGGCTATATCAATTATAAAGAGGGCACGTTTATCGAGCCTAACGAGCTTAAAAATTATGACGACCACAGGCTTGTAATCATCACTACGGGTAGCCAGGGTGAAACCATGTCGGCGCTTTCACGTATTGCCTCAAACGAGCATAAGCAGATTGAGGTTAAGCCCGGCGACAAAATTATTATCAGTGCATCGCCTATCCCGGGTAATGAAAAAAATGTTTCACACGTTATCAACGAGCTGCTTAAAAAAGGCGCCGAGGTTATTTATGACGGTCTTATGGACGTTCATGTTTCGGGTCATGCAAGGCAGGAGGAAATTAAGCTGCTGCACGCTATAATCAAGCCAAAGTATTTTATGCCTATACATGGCGAGTACAAAATGCTTAAAACACATGAGCAGCTTGCTATGACAATGGGTATGGACAAAAACAGTATCTTTGTTATGGCAAACGGTGATATGCTGGAAATTAACTCACGCAGTGCAAAGCATACCCCTGCTGCGGTTACAAGCGGACAGGTGTTTGTTGACGGTCTTGGCGTTGGTGATGTAGGCAATATCGTTTTAAGGGACAGACGTCACCTTTCACAGGACGGACTTATGATAGTGGTTGTTGTTATGGACAGCTATACGGGTGCGGTTTTACGTGGCCCCGACATTATTTCAAGAGGTTTTGTGTATGTGCGTGAGTCAGAGGAGCTTATCTCCGAGGCAAGAGAGGCTGTGCGTGCTGCCCTTGATGAGTGCGAAATGCATTCGGGCAGCAGCGAGTGGAGCTACTACAAAACCGTTATTAAGGATACCCTTAGGGACTATCTCTGGAAAAAGACTAAGAGAAGCCCTATGATTTTACCTATAATTATGCCTGTTGAGCTTTGATTGATTGACGGGCGAGCTAAAAAGGAGGACAAAACAATGAGTGATTTAGAGAAGAATAACTGTGGCTGCGGACACGACCACGAGCACGACCATGACTGCGGCTGCGGACATGACCATGACGAACAGATGATGACTCTTGTACTGGAGGACGACTCCGAGCTTCACTGCCATGTTATAGGCGTGTTTGACGCACTTGACAGACAGTATATTGCTCTTGTACCCGAGGGTGAAGAGGAGGCTCTCATTTACAGATACAATGAGGCTGATAATGAGGAAGGTTTCGAGCTTGAAAACATCGAGGATGATGACGAGTTTGAAAGCGTTGAGGACGTTCTTTTCCAGCTCCTTGATGATGAGGACTGGGACGAGGATGACGAGGAATACGAGTTCGAGGACGAAGAGGACGACGAGGAATAATATTTTTTTAAAGCTGCCGCTTAATTTGCGGCAGCTTTTTTGATGAGTATTTACAGAGTAAATTGATATAAATTAATGTTTATCGGTGTAATAATACCTTAACATTTCAATTGTAGGGGCGGCAATCTGCCGCCCGTTAGTAATTATAATATGCTAAAATTAGGGCGGATATGGAATCCGCCCCTACGTAACCAATAATAGATTATTGTATTGTATATAAATTAGATGTTAGTTTGTTTAAATATCCTGCATATAAGCTAAATTTTACCAAAAAATCAATTAACGTTGTAATTAATTTGTAGGGGCGGATTCCATATCCGCCCGCATGTAGAACAATGCACAATGGTTGACGGGCGGCAGATTGCCGCCCCTACAGTAAATCCATACGTTATCGATTTGCATTTTAGGTTGTTAATGTTACTCCGCTAAACTCTAATTTACATTAAAAGAATAGAGCTATCGCACAATTAATGCGACAGCCCTGTCTTTGCAATACGGATATTAATCAGCCAGTTAAATCATGGCACATATCCCTTTTATAAAGCTCGGCAAGTATTAGCTCCATAGCCTCGCTGTGCAACCTGTAGCACTGCCTTTCGCTCATATAGGCGGGCAGGTTAAGCGGCACATACTCCCATGCAACCTTTTTTACATACCTTGCAACCAGTACACTGCGCATATTGTACGGCAGGGTGCTTATTATGCTGTCAAGCTCTGTTTTAACCCTCATACTTTTGTTTATGCTGCTGCAAAGGCTGTCCGCCTTTTTGCGCAGGCTTTCAATGGATATAATCTGGCAGCCGCAGCCGTTGTTCTGCACCCTCTCAATATCGTTACACGCTTTTTTAAACTGGTTAAGCTCATCGCTCTGCTCCCTTATGGATTTTGAGGCACAGCCCCAATTACGGAGCAGATTTTTTATAAATTTTTTTTCATCTCTGGTCATTTTCTTCACCCCTTAATATATTTCTCGGTATTATAATAGCACAAATGTTCTAATATGTCAACAATAAGTTAAGTGTTTTTTTACTTTTGGCATTAAATATTGATTTTTAGTGGGAAAAGTGATAAAATTATTTAACAAGGCAAGGAATGCTACGGGAGGTTTATTATGAAAAACAGAATTAAAGCCCTGCGCAGAGAAATGGGCTACACACAGCAGGAGGTCGCCGACAGGCTGGGCGTAACCAAGGCGGCAGTTGCCCAGTACGAAAACGATAAAACCGAAAATATCAAAAAGGACAAGCTGCTTGCGCTGGCGGCTATGCTCAACGTATCGCCTGCCTATATTATGGGCTGGAGCGATATGCGCACCGAGCCAAGCGGCAGGGAGCTTAACATAATTGAGGGCTACCGCAGGCTTAACGGTACGGGCAAAAGCCAACTTGAGCTGCGCCTGTGGGAACTGTCCCAAATATCGGACTATACAGATGATACAATTATACCTGACAAGGAGGAGAGCCTTATGCCTGTTGCCGCCCATGCAGACGGTGTTTCCGCAGAGGAGCTGCGTGCCGAGGTTGAGAGGATAAAAAGGCTTATTGATAAATAACAGGAGATGAGGGCATTGAAATATGAAGAGCTTTTAAACGAAATTGAGGAAAATAATATCAAGCTTTACGAGTATAAAATGTCTGACGGTATAAGAGGGCTTTGCATTGGCAGCAATATTGTGCTCAATAAGGAGCTTAAAAATGAGAGGGAAAAAAGCTGCATACTTGCAGAGGAGCTGGGGCATTACAAAACCACCGTAGGCGATATTACGGGCAGCACTGCCTCGGAGCGTAAGCAGGAGCTGAAAGCAAGAGCTTATGCCTATGACAGGCTGATAGGCGCTGAGGGCATTGTGCGTGCGTGGAAGGCAGGCAGCCGTACACTGGAGGAAACGGCTGAATATTTAGGTGTTACCGAGGACTTTCTACTAGCTGCACTGGATTATTATGCAGGCAGATACGGCAGCAAGTGCATCGAATATGACGGCTGTGAAATCATGTTTGAGCCTACATTGAGGGTTAAAAATATAAGCGGCAATTAATTGTGCATAGTGCTTATTTTTTTTGATAGAATATGTGCATTTTGCTGAAAATATATAATTTTTAAATTATAGCCCCTAAAGGTCTTGACTTATAATGTTGAAGGTGGTATAGTGTACTTAAGGAAAAATAAAAGAAGAGGTACACTATCAATTATGGGCAAAACTGCCGAAAGGCAGTGACGCAAAGCCAGAGGGGTCTAAGGTCTTTTAAGACTATGACAGCCGGTTGCCTGCATTTGCAGCTGATGGGTGTTTAATCCGCAGAATACAAAGAAAGGACATATTTGAAGTGACCAAATCATCTTATTAAAGAAAGAGGGTTTTGGTTATGAAAAAAACATTATTAATCATTATGACACTTGCAGCACTTGTTGCTCCTATGAACGCTTTTGCAGCTGAAACAGCTCCACAGCCTGCTAAAATTACACAGAAGGCTGCAGCTCTTAAAAAGGCTGGCGTACCTGTTGACGATAAGGACCCTAACAAGGTTATAGTTATCGTAAACGGCGTTGAGATGACACAGTCCGAAGCAAGACTTGTTATCTTAAAGAACATCAAAAACCATAAGCAGATGACTCCTGAAGAGATGACAGCTTATGTAAACAATCTTGAGGCTAATGCAAATAATAAGTAAATAATAATATCAGTAAGCCGATGCAAAATTTTGTATCGGCTTTTTTTATGCCGTAAAATTGCCGTAAGCATAAAAGAGGGCTGCCGCATAACAGGGGGAACTGTTATTACGCGGCAGCCTTATATAAATGGAAGTTTATTGAACTATTTTATCAGAAATCTACCTCTGTACCATAGTATGTACATGTGAGCAGCTTTTCCATCTCTTCAGGAGTGATAGGACGTGGGTTGGAGCCTGTGCAGGCGTCGCCTACTGCATTAACTGCGATAGTGGCAACCTTCTCCTTAAATTCGTCCTCGTTTACGCCAAATTCCTTAAGTGTCTTAGGAATGTTGAGCTTAACGTTGTATTCATCAATCTTATCGCAAAGTGCCTTAACACATTCTGCGTCAGTACCCTCAATACCTACGCTTCTTGCAATGTCAGCATAGCGTGCCTCTGCACACTTTGCATTAAACTTAATAACGTATGGCAGATAAATAGCGTTTGCACAGCCATGAGGAATATGACCTGTTGAGAATGCAGCGCCTGTCTTATGAGCCATTGAGTGAACAATACCTAAAAGAGCATTTGAGAATGCCTGACCTGCAAGACACTGTGCGTAGTGCATCTGCTCTCTTGCGCCCATATCACCATTAAAGGAATCTGGCAGGTAGTCAAATACCATATGGATAGCCTTTAAAGCAAGTGGGTCTGTAAATGGGCTGTTAAGTGTGGACACATAAGCCTCGATAGCGTGTGTAAGTGCGTCCATACCTGTATGTGCAACCAGCTTTGGTGGCATTGTTTCTGCAAGGGCAGGGTCAACAATAGCAATATCAGGTGTAATGTTAAAGTCAGCAAGAGGATATTTGATACCCTTTGCATAGTCTGTAATAACGGAGAAAGCCGTTACCTCTGTAGCTGTACCCGAGGTTGATGGAATGGCAATAAATTTAGCCTTCTGTCTTAACTCAGGGAATGAGAAAGGTGTAATAAGCTGCTCAAAGGTAACATCGGGATATTCATAGAAAGCCCACATTGCCTTAGCTGCGTCAATAGGAGAGCCGCCGCCCATGGCGATAATTAAATCAGGCTCAAACTCACGCATTGCAGCTGCGCCCTTCATAACTGTTTCAACAGATGGGTCAGGCTCAACATTTTCAAAAAGCTGTGTTTCAATGCCTGCTTCCTTAAGGTAGCCTAAAACCTTGTCAACAAAGCCAAAGCGCTTCATTGAGCCGCCGCCGAGCACCAGTATAGCCTTTTTGCCCTTAACGGTTTTAAGTACCGATAAAGCGTCCTTACCGTAGTAAAGGTCTCTTGGTAAAGTAAATCTCATCATAGTAAAAAACCTCCTTAAAGATGTATCTTATACTTTACAGCCCACATTTGGCACTGTAATTTATGTTATTTATTTAACATAGTTATTATAACACTCCTTTATTAATTTTACAAGACCTTTTTTGCATATTTTATAAAAAATTTGCAAAATTAACATTTGGGTTATTATATATTTACAAAAACTGCAAAATGGCACTGAAATACTTTGAAAATAAATTAACAAAGTTTTGGGCGCTATCCGCTAGTCCAAAAACGCTTTCCGTCTATTACCAGTCGCCGTCCTCCATATCATCCATTGCATCATCTACTCCGTCGGCATAATCTCTGTCTGAATTGTAGCGGTCAAGGTCATAGTCGTCGTTGTCATATACGTCCTCATAGCCTGCATCATAGGCGGCATAGGGACTGCTTTTTGATGAGGTGCTTTTTCTTGTTGAATAGCTGCTTGTGCTGCCCGAATAATGGTTTGTGGTATAGCTTGTGCTGCCTGTGTAGCTGCTCTTGCTGCTTGTGCTGTTTGTACTGTTTGTACTGCCTGTGTAGCTGCTGTCAGATGGGCCAAGACTTACATTAATGCTGTGGGTAGTGTTTTTTGCACGCTCTGCGGCGAGGGTGGTGCTTTCGCTGCTGCGCTCTGTTGTGCTCGGGCTTGCTATACTCTGAGCAGGCTCATATAAGGGCAGGCGCTCTGTCGGCTGCGTGTATATATAAATTATTGATATGCCAACTACGCCAAGTGCCACAAATAATATTATTGTCAGATATGAAAAAGTATTCTTCATAAAATCAGCCTCCTTTAGAAATACTTTGTTATGTATTAATATTATCTCATTATGTGTACAATAAAGTGGACTTCAATCGACTTTATGACTTTTTATCAGTCGATTTTTTTATATTGAAAAACCTCCAAATCTATGGAGGTTTTAACGCTAATTAATTATAAAGATAGGAATCGGCATAGTACCTTTCATCGTTTTGCAGATTTATTACATCAAGCAGATTGACAGTGCCGCTGAGGTCATAGTCGGCAAGGAGCATTTGCTCCTCATTTAATGTATACAAGCCGCCGAGATATTTAAGCAGATAAGCCACATCTCTGGCGCTGAGGTTTCCGTCGCCGTCCATATCACCATATCTTTTTTCACCGCCATAGGTTGACTCCCACCACAATACGGGATACTTACAGTTTAAAGCTAAAATATAGTATGATAAAAGGCTTTCGTCATTGTTTATGTATGAGAGTATTTCCTCTGAGGTCATATTGTCAAAAGCTGCTGCATTAAGGCTGTAGTCGGCACTGCTGCCTACCTTGGTTACCGTCATGCTGCCTGCGCTGTTATATATTATATCTGTAAATGTTCCCGCACAGATAACTGTGCTGTCATTCGGGCAGTAATCTATACAATTTGACACCGTACCGCTATCCATAATATTTGCTGTAATACCGCATTTTACATTATCTGCACTGATTTTACCCGCATTATAATTGCAGTACAGGCTGCCCCAGCAGTCTATTGTAATGCCTGCCGCCGAAGCGCCGTTTGTACCTGTAATATTGCCTTTGTTATAGCAGTATTCAATACCCGAGTCGGTATAATAGCTTGCTGTTATACCTGCACAGCGGACATTGCCGCATACATCAGCTTTATTGCCGCAAAATCTTATTGCGGTGTATAGGTCGCTGTCAAGGTTGGTGGTTATGCCTGCCAGACCTGCGGCACTGTCATTTACCTCTGCAGCATCGCAGTTAATTTCAACTTTGCCGCTTACGTTTTCGCATATCATAAGCTCGCCGCAAAGCATGCCT
>CABUWB010000033.1 GCA_902495025.1 uncultured Eubacteriales bacterium | reverse complement strand
TATCATATCTATATTTTTTTCTTCATCATCGGTCAGGCTTCTGTTGGTAACTATAACAAGCTCCTCGCCATGTATGAGTTCGCCCACATCATAGTCCTCGTCAAGGCACTGTATACAGTCGGCAAAATAAATCCAGCGTATGTTTCTGTGTACGCCCGTTTCACCTGCAACCAGTTTAAGACCGCTGCGTATCTGCTTTATATTCAATAAGTCCTCGCAATTCATATACCACACCTCACAGCTTTATATTTGCTAATTATAACAATATACCCCAACCCTAGTCAAGGTAACATTTTTAGCAATATAAGCCTGAGGCAGACAAGTGTATTTCAGCTTTCTATCTCCTCAAGATACCTTTCAAGCTCCTCCCTGCCGTCAATTTTTATCCCCTTTATGACCTGCGCCTTTATTTCCTCGGGCAGGCTGTCAACGGGAGCGGCTGTTTTTTCCTTTAAAATACCGTTTTCAAAAAACACTGCAACATAGCCGTCCTTTTCACTTATGGAGTAGTGCGCATTACTCCTGCCCTCAACAGTTTTTTTAACAACAAGGCTGTTTTCACTAAGCTCACACACCTCATAGCCACGCAGCCTGCTTTTTACACCCTCCGCCGTAAGTCCTAACAGATATGAGGGTGCCTTTTCCTCATAAAACATCTGCTCATCATCGTCGGTGTAGGTGTAGACATAGCGCACCACCGTATTTTCACCCACAACAGGCTCGGCTGTAACCATTGGCTCGGCATAAGCCTTCGGTATGCTCTTTGGTGCTTTGTTGTAAAACAGATACCCTGCCGACAGCCCTGCAAGCGTTACCGCCGTCCCCACCGCAAATGCCGCCGCAATTTTAAATAAGCTTTTCATAGTAATCATCTCCGTACGGATATTTTTACCGATGAAGACTTATTTTATTCATTTTTAATTAACAAACTCCAATATATCCTCACTTAAAGCCGCATTTGCCCCCACAGTTCTGCACCAAAAACAGCCGCCGCTGTCAGCAGTGATTACACCGCCTTTTATATATAAGTATATAACACAACAAAACTGGCACAGTTTAAAATTGATACTATGGGATAAAAGAAAAAACGCAGGAATGAACACCTGCGTTTAAAAAAAACTTTAACCTACGGCAAAAAATACATATCGTATAACAGCCTGTATATATTGTTTTTTCAACTTAATTAGCTTCATCTGCTATAGCATTGTCCTTTAGCAGATAATACTCCAGCATTTCATATTTTTTTATAAGCTCATCCCTTGTTTCATCTCCACCGGTATATTTTTTCGTTGCATTATCAATCCAATACCCCTGAGAGTTAATACCGTCAAAATTATCCCTCATATTTTTTCTGAAATTATCCCAGCTGTTATAATCAATGCCTGCCGTATCTTTAAGTATAAGGGACAAAAAGCCGGCACTTGTAATAGATGGCTGCTGCTCGGGTATATCGTAATTTGCCCACAGCTTATATGGTACAATAAAGCCCTCTAAATTATTTTTACAATATACTTTATAACTGTCCTGTGTACTTTCCTCTGTAGGCGCCGTTGCCAGTGCTATACCCGGCTGATGGTCGCCAAACATAAGTATTATTGTAGGCTCATCATAGTTTTTAAAATACTCTATAAGCTCTCCGTAAGCAATATCACTTTGTTTTAGCAGCGATAAGTACTGGTTTGTAGGCTTGTTATCATACTTAGAGGAAAAGACATCTTCCTCAAAATCCTCACCCTCGTAATCAAAGCCGCTGTGGTTTTGTACTGTTACATTAAATACAAACAGCTTTTCGTCCTTTGACTTATTTTCAAACTGTTCAATAACCTTTTTATATGACTGCCTGTCAGACATATAATCCCTTATGTACTCCAAGTCATCACCAAAATCTGTATGAGTTATTATATGCTCGTCCGAAATGGAATTGTAATCCTTTGCACTTTTTTCCTTGTCAGAAAAATCCTCACCCGAAATAAAGTCGTCAAAACCCAAAAACGGATATACTATACCCCTGTTCCAGCAGCTTGACCAGAACGGATGCACTGCTATATTGGTATAACCCTGTTCCTTTAAATCCCACGCTAATGACGCAGTATCGGACTTAATGCAGTCCAGATAAGGAGTTTTTGCAATAGGTATAATTCCACCCGAAATACCTGTCAGAAACTCAAACTCGGTATAGCTTGTACCACCGCCATTTATGGAAACCAGCATATCCCCGCTTATTGTATTTTCCTGTAAACTATGCCAGTATTTAAGGGGGTCTTCACTTTCTCCTACCTTGTAAATGCCCCCAATGTCACAAAATGCCTCATTCATTATAACAATTATGTTAGGCTTTTCTACCGCAGGAACAATTTTATCAGCTACAGATGTATCAGCCAAAATCTGCTCTGCTGTCTGCTTATTATAGTTTTCGGGCATATCCAGCCTTCCGTTGCGTACATTCATAATAAAAACCAATATTGTACCCATTTTACGGTTTGATAAGGTTGTATCAAAGGCATTATACTGGCTCATCGCAAGCGGAGCGGCATGATTTATACCAGACGCACATGAAACAACCGCCAACAGCACAAACACAAACCTCAAAGCAAGCTTACACCATATATTGGCACTTTTTAGATTTATGTTTAGTTTATTTATAAGCTGTATTAAAATAATAAAATACATCACAGAACTTACCATTGCAAGGTCAACAAAATACTTATATCTGCCTGCCACCTTGCTTGCCGTAGCTATGGCATATAAATCTGCAGGCGTAACTGCCGTCCCCCTGAACGCAGTAACTAATGTGTTAACACACAATATTATGAAAGCTAAGCTGCAGCATATAACTGCTGCTGCCTTTAAATTAAAAAATATAGCCATAAGAGCACACATAAGCGCAAAAACCATTAAGCAGTTATAGAAAAAGCTTTCAGCCAGATTTATTTCATAATCACCTAGTACAAAGTTTATTATATGTGCAGGTATATATAAAAACAGCAGAACAGCTATTGCAAGCCTTACCCACTTGGAGTTTATTTTAACCTCTGTTATACCTATTATAAATATAGCAACAGGCATAATAAGCAGCGATGGTAACATTGCTGTTGGAAAACCGTCAAGCCCCCTCATATAGTATGCAACAGCAATCAGGACATAAAGCAATACAGCAAGTATTACATACCATTTAATTTTACCCCTATTAACACTAAAACACTTCAAAACAAAACCTCCGCAACAAAATTATAACAGAACAATATAATTCCCTATTTTTAATATTATTTTATCATATCATAATTAATAAAGCAAGTTGGCAGCATTAAATCCCTCTATTGTTTGAGCAGCAAAAAAGAAACGCAGGAATTAAAACCTGCGTTTCAAAAAAACTTAACCCCAACCCTTGACAAAGAGCCAAAAAAATCCCTGCGCACAGGGATTTTTTATTTACATCAATCTGAATTTTTCAAGCACGCCAATCAGCCTTCCGCCCATAGGGAGCATTTTGAGGTCCTCTCTTGCAAGGCCCTTTATAAGCACCATAACAAGGAAATAAACCACCATAGCGGCAGCTATTGCAACAAGCACAGCCAGCGTATTCATATCCGTAACTGAATAAATCAGTCCATAGCAGCCAAAGCACACCAGACCCATAACAGCAGCGGCAACAGCAGGCTTAACAAGCATACCCACGTAATCAACTCTTACGCCCGTAGCCTTTACAAGCGCCCTGAAATTAAGCATGGAGCAGATAATATAGCACACCGTAGTGCTTATAACCGCACCTATAATATTAATTTGCGGAATAGCAATAAGAAAATAATTGCATGGTATTTTTGCAAGCGCACCCCAGAGCGCATTGAAAGCAGGGGTTTTAACCTTGCCGATACCCTGCAGCACGCCTGTCGAAATCTGGCTTAATGCGAGAAAAACAACACTAAGCGCACCTGCCGTAATAAGTGAGCCACCCTCCGAGTATCTTGGAAAAAGCATTTTAAGTATGGGGCTGCCCAGCACGCCCAGTCCGCAGGCAGCAGGGATAGAAATTATCATTGTTATCCTTAATGCCGTATCCACCTTATTCTGCACAATATCCTTTTCGCCCCTTGTAAGGCTTGCGGTAATGCTTGGTATAACCGCAGTGGCAATAGCGGTTGAAATTGATACTGGCAGGGTGGTAAGCGTTACATACTTGCCGTTAAGCTGACCGTAAAGCTGTCGCACCGTTACATCATCAAAGCCTGCAGCCGCAAGCCTTGAATTAACCATTGCCATATCAATAAAATTAGTCATTGAAAATATAGCCGTACCCGTAATAATAGGCACTGCAATTTTAATGAGATTTTTTGTAATCTCCCTGCCGCTTTCAAGACGGTAATCCTTTTTGTCGTTTTCAAATAAGGCACTGCGGCTCTCCCTTGTCATTATGTAAAACACAACAAGCACCACAAGGCCTGACAGCGCACCAATACCCGTACCTGCCGTACCGCCTGCCGCACCAAACTCAACTCCGTATTTAAGCCACGCCCACGCAAGGTATACGCTGAAAACGGCATTAAACACCTGCTCCACAATCTGTGAAAGCGAGGTTGGCACTGTTGTCTGAAAGCCTTGGAAATAGCCCCTGTATACAGCCATAATACCCACAATAAATATTGTAGGTGAAAGCGTGTAAAGGCACCATACACTTGGATACCAGAGATTGTCCGTATAACCTGTTGCCCTGCACCAGTTATAGAACACAAACGTACCCACCGCCATAACTATTGCAAGAAAAAGGCTTAAACCGCCTGCCGCAAGCATGGACACCTTAAATATGCGCCTTGCATTGCCGTATTCCTCCAGCGCAATCTTTTCAGCCACCATACGTGATATGGCAACGGGCAGACCTGCCGAGCTCATTATAAGAAAAAAGTTGTATATATTGTAACCGGCGGCATAAATACCGTTGCCCTCATCACCAATCATATTGGTAAGCGGCAGCCTGTATAAAAAGCCTATAATCCTTACTATTATGCCTGCTGCCGCAAGTATAGCCGCCATTTTTACAAAGGAATTATTCTTCTTTTTTCCTGCACTCATAAAACCTTCTCCTGTAAATTATTTCAGCACCTTGCCGCTTTTCTTCTTGCAACAGGGTCAAGCAGCTTCTTTCTTAAACGAAGGCTCTCGGGAGTTACCTCCACAAGCTCATCGTCGGATATAAAGTCGATACACTGTTCAAGGCTCATTACCGTATGAGGTGTAAGCTTAAGTGCATCATCACTGCCCGATGCACGTGTATTTGTAAGCTGCTTCTTTTTGCAGACATTAACCTCCATATCACCTGTTCTGGAGTTACGGCCTACAATCATACCGCCGTAAACCTTAGTGCCTGCGCCGATAAACAGCTCGCCTCTCTCCTGTGCGTTAAACAGACCATAAGTAACGGCATCGCCTGTTTCAAAGGCAACAAGGCTGCCCGACTGGCGGCTCTGTATCTCACCCTTGTATTCCTCATATCCGTTAAATACTGTATTAATAATACCGTTGCCCCTTGTATCTGTAAGGAACTCATTTCTGTAGCCGATAAGACCTCTTGCAGGGATATTGAACTCAATTCTTGTATAGCCCGACTGTGAAGGCTGCATATTAACCATTTCGCCCTTTCTTGTACCGAGCTTTTCAATCACGCTGCCCACATACTCCTCGGGTACGTCAATGGTTGCAAGCTCCATAGGCTCGCATCTCTTGCCGTCAATCTCCTTGTAAAGTACCTCTGGACGTGATACCTGGAACTCATAACCCTCTCTTCTCATAGTTTCAATAAGAATTGAAAGATGCAGCTCACCACGTCCGCTTACCTTAAATGCCTCGGCAACGTCGGTATCCTCAACCCTTAAGCTTACGTCGGTGTTAAGCTCTCTCTGAAGTCTGTCACGCAGATGACGGCTTGTTACAAACTTGCCCTCCTGACCTGCAAATGGTGAGTCATTTACGGAGAATGTCATGGAAAGAGTAGGCTCGCTTATCTTATTAACCTCAATGGCAACAGGGTTTGCAGGGTTGCAGATAGTATCACCGATATGGATTTCGGGCATACCGCTTACCGCAACAATAGCACCCATTGATGCCTCCTTAACCTCTATTCTTTCAAGACCCTCGTACTCGTAGAGCTTTGTAACCCTTGTTTTAACAAGCTTTTCAGGGTCGTGTATATTTACAATGGCAATTTCGTCATTTACCTTAACGCTGCCGTTTTCAATTTTGCCTATACCAATACGGCCAACGTACTCGTTGTAGTCGATTGTGGTAACAAGCATCTGTAAATCTGCATCGGGGTCGCCCTCGGGAGCAGGGATATGCTCGATAATTGTATCAAACAAAGGCTTCATATCGGGAGCGTCAAGAGCCTCCTCGGGTGTAAGTGCCGCCTTGCCCATTTTAGCAGATGCAAATACAAAAGGACTGTCAAGCTGCTCGTCCGTTGCGTCAAGCTCCATAAAAAGCTCGAGTATTTCATCAACAACCTCATCAGGTCTTGCCTCGGGACGGTCAATCTTGTTTACACATACAACAACAGGCAGACCTAAGGAAAGTGCGTTTCTTAAAACAAACTTTGTCTGTGGCATTGCACCCTCGTAAGCGTCAACCACAAGCACAACACCGTTTACCATTTTGAGTACACGCTCAACCTCGCCGCCAAAGTCGGCATGACCTGGTGTATCAACAATATTAATCTTAACATCGTCATAGTATACGGAGGTGTTTTTGGAAAGGATTGTAATACCTCTCTCCCTCTCAATATCACCCGAGTCCATAACTCTCTCACGTATAACCTGGTTTGAACGGAAAGTACCGCTCTGCTTTAACAGCTCATCAACCAGCGTTGTTTTGCCATGGTCAACGTGGGCGATAATAGCAATATTTCTGATGTCCTCTCTCTTAGTTTTCATAATTTTATCTCACTCTCTTATATAAATTTTAATGCTTTTATTCTGTCGTATAGCCACAATAAGGCATTTTACGTTAAATATCATTTTACCACAGCAAAAGCCATAATATCAATAAAATATATTAACAATTTTTGTATTAATTTAGCCGCCTCTATTGTCAAATAGCACAAAACAGGCTTTACATTTAAACCACTGCCAGCTGCAAGCCGCAGCCTGCAGTATTTGACACGCCATATAACCTTTTACCAAAACACAGCAAAATGTTTTGTGACAAATCAATATTGTAAGTCAGCGTTTTTTTTTATATAATAAGAAAGTAATGCGTTAAAATACAATATATGGTAGGGGGTACCGAAATGAAAAAAAGCATTAAGCGCTTTATTGCAGCAGCGCTGTGCGTTACAAACACGCTTATGACAGTAAGCCTTGGCACCGTACAGACTACAGCCGCAACGGGCGTATACACAACAGTTGACGTTGTGTCCACAACCACTTCATCAAAGACAATATCACAGCTCACCGCAGGTGATGAATATGCCGTAAGGGACGGCATAATAGCTCTTGACGACACCTCGGTAAACCGTATGGCGTCCGAGCATTTTCAGATTATCTGGGGCAGCAGCAACACCTCAAGCACAACGGTTGATGATAATTTTATAAAGGGCAACCTTATCAACCTTGAAAACATACGCACCTTTTATATTGAAAGGCTGGGTATGCAGGACATCTGCTATTCCATGACATCTGCAGTTTCGGGCAAATACAAAACCAATATCTACGTTTCAAACACAGGCATAAGCAGCTTTGAGGACGACTGGGCGTATATGTCAGCCGACTCTGACGGCTTTGCCTACCTGTTTTTAAACCCCGATGCAATGCGTGTTGACCCGCCAAGCTGGGTTGTACCTCATGAGCTTGCACACGCCTTTACATATCACCAGGGCGGTACAGTTGACTATGCATGGTATGAGGCAACCGCAAACTGGTTCAGAGACCAGTACCTCGGCAGTGAGTACTACGCATATAACGGAACAACCTATGGTCCCGATTCGGACTTTTTTGCACCATATATAAAGTTCGGCGATTATTATGTTCCCCACATGCTTAACTGGTACGACACATGGCCAATCTTCCTTTATATTTCGGAAAATCCCGATAATATAGACGGTCTTGGCTTGGAATTTATGCAGAATTTTTTTGCCGACACAGGCTCTGCTGCTAACGGTGCCTACAGCTCAATGTATGATAAGATTGAAAAACTTTCGGGCGTATCAATAAAAACTATCCTCGGCAATATGACAAAGCGCCTTGCCACAATGGATTTCAGCCGTCAGCAATATTATCTTGACGAATTTGAAATTACCCTTAACAGTACCACTGAAATTGATATTGACGGCGACGGTGCAAATGAGCAATTTCAAAATCGTGATTTAATTTATACAACCCTCGGGGCTGCCGATTCACAGGGCTACCAAAGCTCGGGGGATGATGCGCCAATGCAGACGGGCTTTAATATTATTCCGCTTAATGTGGATTTATCAAAGGACAGAATTGACGTTGACTTTGTAAACACAAGCAGTGCAAGCGGCTCGGATTTCCGCACCAGCCTTGTAACAAATACGTCAAACAATACAACACGCTATTCAAATATGATAAGCGGCAGCGGTAAGGCAAGCATTACCCTTAACGGTGATGAAACAGCGGCTTATCTTGTTGTATGTGCAACACCTGACACCATTAAGGACTATCAGGTAAACTGGGACAGCAAGAGTACGGATACCGACACAAGATACACCTACAAGGTGAAAATTGAGGCGGTAAATGGAGAAGCACCAACACAGACCACTACCGAAGCCACAACGGAAACTACAACCCAGTCTACCATTACAGATGATAACAACACAGCAGTAATGGGTACCTATGTATTTGGCACAGGCGCATCGGACGGCGATTTTAACATCACCTCCAAGTCAGCCAGCACAGCAGGCAATATCAGCTTTGGTTTTCGTGATATGACAGCAGACGGTGCAAAGACAAGAAAAAATGACGGCAATACCAACATACAGTTCACCCTTGGCACAGCAACAAATGTAACCCTCACCTCAACAGGCAAGGGTATGGTTGCTACAGCTCAGACAGGTGAGGAATATACCTTTGCCGCAGGCACCGAAACCGTAACACTGCCCGCAGGTACATACACCATACAGGGTGCAAGCACATCAAGCAACTCGGCACTTACAAAAATGGTGCTTGCACAAGCGGCAAGCGGTGAAACAACTACTGAAACCACTACCGCCGCCACTACAACAACTACTACTAAGGCTACAACTACTACAACTACTACGGAAACAACAACTGAAACAACCACCTCACAGGGCGACCAGTCAGACCTTACTCCGCTTGATGCCGGCACCTACTCTGCCTCGGCAATGCTCGGTGACAGCACAAGGTTTGCAGTAAGCGGCTCCTCCTCAACAAGCCAAATTAAAATTAACGAAAGCGGCTATGTTGAGTTTAATGTAAATGACGGCGCAAATGTAACCGTTAGCTTTAAATGCGGCTCAACAAATACAAGCAAAAGTGCGTCAATTACTCTTAACGGCAAAACCTCGTCAACCCTTATGGGCGGTGATGCCGCACAGGAGCTTGCGGTAACAGCTATGAGCGGCGGCACTTACAGAATAACAGCATCACAGAGCGGCGGCACAACAGCTCAGATTATTTCGGTAACTGTTTCCTACGGTACTGTTGCAACAACCACTACCGAAACTACTACCGAAACCACTACTACAACTACTACCGAAACCACTACCGAAACCACTACCGCAGCAACAGGCACCATACCCGGTGATGTTGACCTTGACGGAGACATAGACGATGCAGATGCAGCATTACTGTTAAAATATGTTATGGGCAGCATAAGCCTGACTGACGACAGAGCTTTAATAAATGCCGACTGCGACGGTACAGCAGGCATAGATGTAAATGATGCTGTATGGATTTTAAACCACAAAACAACAACTGAAACAACAACCGAAACAACAACAGAAACAACAACCGAAACAACGACTGCGGCAGCCACTACCGAAACCGCAACCGAAACAACAACACAGAGCACAGCACGCTATGGTCTTGCAGACGGCACATATTCCGCAGCAGACCTTTTAAGCAATCCCAACGTAATTGTAAGCGGCTCAACCTCTGAAACAGAAATTAAAATTGATGAAAACGGCTATGTTGATTTTGGTCTGTACGACACAGCAACAGTAACAGTTAACTTTAAGTGCGGCTCCTCAAACAGCTCAAAGAGTGCGTCGCTGTCCTTATATGACAGCACTTCGCAAACTATTAACGGCGGAGAGGCTGCACAGGACTTTACCGTTTATAACTTAGAGAGTGGATATTACAGAATATATGCAGCACAGACAGGCGGCACAACGGCACAGATTGTTTCAATTACAATTAAATATGAAACTGTTGAAACAACAACAGAAACAACAACAGAAGCAACAACAGAGCAGGCACTCGGCGACTTTATCTCACCGCCAATAACTGCACTGTCATCATCACTTTATACACAGGGCAACCCAAATTTAGTGGTATTCTATGTTGACTTTCCTGACTGCCAGTATAGCTACGATATATCTCAGGCAGATTTAAGAGAAATGACATTTGGAGATGAGGATACATCTAACGCAAACTATCCGTTTGAGAGTATGTCAGCATTTTACAGCCGCTCCTCAAAGGGAGCAATGAAGCTGCAGGGTGAAGTATTTGTTTACACCACAAAGGAAAACCGCTCTGCATACGATACTGATAAGGTTAAGCTTGCCAAGGAGTGCTTTGAGGCATTTGACAATGATGTTGATTTTTCACAGTTTGACGGAAACGGTGACGGCAAAATTGATGCAACACTCTTTACCGTTCCGACAGCGGCAGGTGACGATGACTGGTGGCCTTGCTCTGGTGGTTTTGGAGATAGTACATATGAGGTTGACGGAGTAAATGTTGGCAACATAATTACAGGCAATGCACAGCCTGATAATGCAAGCGATTACAAAAACTATGTAAGCTCATATCTCCACGAAATGGGTCACTGTATGGGTCTGCCCGATTATTATCTGTATTATTCGGATGATTTTGAGGCATTCCATGGCAATGCAGGCACAGAGCTTATGGATGCTGATGCTTATTCCGACTTTTGTGCCTTCTCCAAGCTTATGCTTGGCTGGTATCATCAAAATCAGATTTCTGTATACGATTCAGCGTCAGGTACACAGAGCTTTACACTTTACAATGCACAGACTGATAACGGAAATTGCTTAATTATACCTAACGGAACTCTTGATGACAGATATTTCTCGGAATACTTTATTGTTGAATATGTAACTCCAGAAATAAACAATTATGGTCTTACACGTGACAGAAGTTGGGATAGTACAGGCGACGGAGTCAGAATTTTCCATGTAAATGCTGCCTTTAAAGATGATTACTGGTATCCTATACTGATGTATCAGAACGGTTCAGAGTATACTAACAATGATGATGACGGTATACGTCTTATCCGCCTTGTGGGTGATGCAAACAGCGAGGGTGTATACACCACAGGCAAGGTAATAAATAATAACACTTCAGGCTTTGGCTGGTACGATTCCAGCGAAAACGAGTCTGTTGACCCTGGTGTAAAAATAACCATAGGCGAAAAAACAAACGGCGCATATACCGTTACCGTTTCGCCAAAATAATTTCATAAAAGGAACTATTACAATATAAAACAAGGCAACTTATTCAATAAATTGAAACCGTTGCCTTGTTATTTTATATAGTAAATTCTTAACCACTGATTAATTAATCAGCGTTTCCCTAAATAATATCCGTCCGTCGGACAGTCCATTTTTATTCTTCCTCTTTTCGCTCAATGCTTTTAACATTTTTTTCCAGCTTAACCCTCGGCAGCATAACAAGGTGTCCGCAGGTACAGCACTGAATACGGAAATCAGCACCGATACGCAGCACCTCCCAGCGGTTAGAGCCGCAGGGGTGTTTTTTCTTCATTAACAGTATATCTCCAACCCTTATATCCATAAAGCATTACTCCTTTTCAATATGCACAACACACTGCGGAAACGGTATTTCAATACCCTCCCTGTCAAAGGCATTTTTAATAAGACGGCGGAGCTGACGCTCAACATTCCAGTTTTCACCAACGGAGCAGTCCGCCTTTATACGTATTACAACCGAGCTGTCTGCAAGGCTTTCAACACCCAGCACCTCGGGCTTTTTCAGTATGCCGCCTATCAGATTCTGTTCAAAAATCTTTTCAAGCTCGCTGTTAAGCACGTTAATCACATTGTCAATATTTTCCCCATAGGATACACCGACATCAACAATTGCCCTGTTAAAGCCCTTGCTCATATTGGTAACAATTTTTATCTGTCCGTTGGGTATAATATAAACATCACCGTCCATACTTCTTA
>CABUWB010000032.1 GCA_902495025.1 uncultured Eubacteriales bacterium | reverse complement strand
TTGCAACGTTAATTGATTTTTTCGCAAATTGGTCTTGTACGCAAGGTATTCAAACAAACCAACATCTAATTTATATGCAATGCAACAATGCTATTATTGGTTACGTAGGGGCTGGTCGTATTGCCTTGCAATACTGCTCGCCTATGCAACCTGAGGCGGATTCCATATCCGCCCTAATTTTAGCATATCATAATTACTAACGGTCGGCAGATTGCCGCCCCTACGGTAAATCCATACGTTAGTGATTTGAATATTAGGTTGTTGATGTTACTCTGCTAAACATTAATTCACCCTCTATATTTCCTATACGCAAGCTCCTTTATTTTACCGCTTATTTTCTGCAATGGTTGTGCCGAGCTGCCAAGTGCCCTGATTACAACGTACCCACTGTCATTAAGTGTAATGCCCCATGGTGCATTATAACCATCAAAAAAAGCACTTATCTCATCATAAATATCCATTCCGCACACAACCATACCAAGCAGATGCGTATATCCCTCATACAGTCCAATTCCGTCCATATCCATTTTATCGGGCTTATAAAGCGTATTATCCCTGTAGGTCAGCGTGTTATCCTCATATATATTCACAAGTGATTGATAATACCGATAGGCAAAGCTCTCACCGCCTGCAACACGTCCGCTTATAAGCATATCCTCATATATAAATACAGAGGTATGGTCTTTAAGCCTTACGTTTATGGTATTGTTAAAGGCAGAGCCTGCATAAGGTATTGTAGGCAGGGGATTGTAAATACAAAAGCTGTTCTTATCAACGCTGATGTCAATGTGCCTTACGGCATGACCTGTTTCCATTTTATGTATTTTTTCAAAGGACTGGGAATATATTTCGGCTTTTGCGCCCTCGCCAACACGCATATTTATTTTCTGACAGTCGCCCTCCATTACTCCTGGAGATGCCGACATCTGCAATACACGCATTAAATCGTTTTCATAAAACGGCTTCATTATTTTAAAGGGCGGCGTAAAATAGACGTCGCTTATAATACTCCTGTCCCCTCTGCCTGTTATTTCAATATTCAGCTCCGAGTCCCTGCCATACCTGTTTTCCATATCATTCCATACCCTCTAGCATTACATTTTTGCGTATCCACTCAACTATTTTGTCCACACCCTCATCACCTCTGATGTTGGTAAACACAAATGGCCGCTCGCCCCTCATTTTTCTGCTGTCCCTTTCCATAACAGACAGGTCTGCGCCAACGTAAGGGGCAAGGTCGGTTTTGTTTATTACAAGCAAATCACTTCTTGTAATGCCGGGGCCGCCCTTTCTAGGTATTTTGTCGCCCTCGGCAACGTCAATAACAAATATGGTTGCCTCCACCAGCTCAGGCGAAAAGGTTGCCGACAGATTATCACCGCCGCTTTCAATAAACATCAGCTCGATATCGGGAAAACGCTCCATCAGCTCGTCCACAGCCTCTAAATTCATTGAGGCGTCCTCTCTTATTGCCGTATGCGGACAGCCGCCCGTTTCCACACCGATAATCCTCTCCCTTGGCAGTACGCTGTTTTTGCACAGAAATTCTGCGTCCTCCTTGGTATAAATATCGTTTGTAATAACACCTATGCTGTAGCTGCCTGACAGCTTTCTTGTAAGTATTTCAATAAGGGCGGTTTTGCCCGAGCCTACGGGGCCTGCCACACCTATTTTAACATAGCTCATATAAATTCTCCTTTTTATGACATATACAGCCTTGAATACAGCCTTTCATGCTCCATACACCTTATATCAAAGGCGGGCGCAGATAAGCACAGTTCATCTTCGCCCATAGTCATTGCCTCTGATACAACCCTTTCCATAAGCGCAAAGCTTTCATATAGTATTTTCTGACCTGCGCTCTGGCTTAACGGAACAGTTTTAACGCAGTTTGTAACCATAGCAGAGCACTGCGCATACAAATAGGTACTAAGAGCTGTAGCCTGTTCCACACCTGCAGCGGCGCACACCACGCCGTAGGCTGTGCAGTGGTGCTTATTGGTATACTTTAAAGCCGCATAGTCATCAAAATAATTGTATTTAAGGCTGATATCGCAGCCTTTCAGCGTTTTTATAAAGCGTGAGCCTAGCTTGACCGAGGCAAGCCTTATCTCCTTAGGCGATTTTGATGCCGTCAGTATTTCGTCAAGCTCTTTAAGCTTTACAATATCCGCTGCCTTTTCGTATGCAAGCCTTGCGCCTAAAAGCTCTGTACTTTTAATGCTGTATTCAAGCCTGTTGTTTATATACTGCCTTATATCGTCCTCATTTTTAAGGATATTCCTCTGTATGTAGGTTTCAAGCCCGTAGGAGTGGGAATATCCGCCTATGGGAAATAAGGCATCATTAATCTGCAATAGCAAAAAATCCGTATTAAACATATATCTACCTTAATGTGTATGATTGTTTACAGTCGAGGAAATAGCCTTATCAAAATTGAGTTTAAGCAGCTTTTTTTCGGCATTTACCCTTATACAGCGACCTGCGGTGTGCTTATGTATTTTTTGCAGCATTTCAAGCATAGGCTGGTTATAGGGTGTTATAAACTGCCTGTCATTGTCGCCGTAAAACAGCGCAGCGTGTCTGTTGCCTATTTCATAGCACACCTTTGGTATAAGGCTGTCATCTGGCACATCAGCCACAATTACCTCGCAGGGTGGTATGTTTACAACAACCGCCTTTTTATCGTCGGCATAAAGCACATCACCCTCGTTAAGTCCCTTTGTAAGCACTTCGTTATCAAGCCTTATGCCTATTTCCTCTCCGTTATGGGTTGTTTTTTTATGCAGCTTTTTAAATGCCTCATACCATTCTATGTCAACATAGTCAACGGCAAGGCTCTTAAAAGGCTCGTCAGTAATTTTACCTAATATTTTTTCACAAAGCATAATAAATCTCCTTTAAAACAGGCTGTACATCTGGGTAAGCGGCAGCTTTTTTGCAGGCTTTGATGTAATTTCAACACCGTCTGCCGTTACCTTGTAGGTTTCGGGGTCAACGGTAATTTCGGGTGCAGCGCTGTTCAGCTTCATATCATTTTTTGTAATTGTTCTGCAATTGCCAACAGGCACAACGGTTTTTTCAAGCCCCAGCTTTTCCTTAATATTATCCTCCATTGCCGCCTTTGATACAAAGGTAAGACTTGTATTGTACTTTGCCTTGCCATGTGCGGCAAACATAGGCTGATATAAAACAGGCTGAGTAGTAGGGATTGATGCGTTTGCATCGCCCATTTTAGCTGCAATTATCATACCGCCCTTGATAATAATATCTGGCTTTACGCCAAAAAAGGCAGGATTCCATATTACAAGGTCGGCAAACTTACCCACCTCAACTGAGCCTACATAATCAGCTATACCATTGGTAATTGCAGGGTTTATGGTGTACTTTGCAATATATCTTTTTACTCTGAAATTGTCGTTGTCGGCACTGTCCTCGGGGAGCTGACCTCTCTCCTCCTTCATTTTATGGGCGGTCTGCCATGTTCTTGTAATGACCTCTCCAATTCTGCCCATAGCCTGTGAGTCGGAGCTCATCATTGAGAATATGCCCATATCGTGCAGAACGTCCTCCGCCGCAATGGTTTCGGGTCTTATTCTGGAATCGGCAAAGGCAACGTCCTCTGGTATTTTATTGTCAAGGTGATGACAAACCATAAGCATATCCAGATGCTCATCAATGGTATTTGTTGTAAAGGGCATTGTGGGATTTGTGGACGAGGGCAGAATATTGGGAAAGCCTGCCGCCTTTATAATATCGGGAGCATGACCGCCGCCTGCACCCTCTGTATGGAAGGTGTGTATCGTTCTGCCTCCCACAGCCTCAATGGTATCCTCAACACAGCCTGCCTCATTAAGGGTGTCGGTGTGAATAGCCACCTGTACGTCATACTTATCAGCCACAGTGAGTGCGGCATCAATAACCGCAGGTGTTGCACCCCAGTCCTCATGTATTTTAAGCCCCATTGCACCTGCCTTAATCTGCTCCTCCAACGATGCGGTGCTGCCACAGTTACCCTTACCCATAAAGCCTAAATTCATTGGGTATTCCTCGGCAGCTAAAAGCATTTGGTGTATATTCCATGGCCCAGGGGTACAGGTGGTTGCGTTTGTTCCGTCGGCAGGGCCCGTACCGCCGCCAATCATGGTAGTTATGCCAGAGTAAAGGGCGCAGTCCACCTGCTGAGGGCAGATAAAATGAATGTGTGAGTCAATGCCGCCAGCCGTTACTATCATACCCTCGCCTGCAAGTGCCTCGGTAGATGCACCAACCGTCATGCCGGGTGTAACATTTTCCATAATATCGGGGTTGCCTGCATGACCTATTGCCGCAATTTTACCGTCCTTAATGCCTATATCCGCCTTGTAAATGCCCGTATAGTCAACAATAAGCGCATTTGTGATAACCAAATCCAAATCGCCGTCGGCAGAGGTTGAGTTTACACTCTGACCCATACCATCCCTTAACGTCTTGCCGCCGCCGAATTTTGCCTCATCACCATAAACCGTATAATCCTTTTCAACCTCAATTACAAGGTTTGTATCGGCAAGCCTTACCTTGTCGCCCGTAGTGGGGCCATACATCATTGCATATTTTGCACCGCTTATTTCAGACATTTATAACACCTCCCCCGAAAAGCCTTTTTCCGCAGCCTTATTAAAACTTGCCTGTTTTGTTGCCTGTGAGCAGTGCGCACAGGTCAGATTATTAAGACCAAATACCCTCTGCTTACCCGCAAGCTCCACAAGCGTAACCGTTTTTTCCTCGCCCGGCTCAAACCTTACAGCCGTACCCGAGGGAATATCAAGGCGCATACCGTATGCCCTTTCCCTGTCAAAGCTAAGCAGACTGTTTACCTCAAAAAAATGATAGTGCGAGCCTACCTGTACGGGTCTGTCGCCTGTATTGGCAACAGTTATTTCAACCGTTCTTCTGCCCTTATTCAGTTCAATGGCTCTGTCCATAGCCATAATTTCACCAATTTTCATATAATTCCCTCCCTACTGTATAGGATTGTGTACCGTTACAAGCTTTGTTCCGTCGGGGAAGGTAGCCTCAACCTGCACCTCATGCACAAGGTCTGCAACGCCCTCCATAACGTCAGCGCATGTAAGTATTTTAGTGCCTGCCTGCATAAGCTCGGCAACGGTTTTGCCGTCCCTTGCCATCTCCAGCAGCTCGGAGCTTATGTAAGCAACCGACTCAACATAGTTAAGCTTTAACCCCCTTGCACGCCTTTCCTTTGCAAGGCTGCCTGCAAGGTGAAGCATAAGCTTTTCCTGTTCCTTAGGATTTAATCTCATCTGCCATACCTCCAATAAAATAAAAAAGAGTGCCGCAATAAACGGCACCCTTACCCATGATTTATACACAGTATATATCATAAGGGCAAAAACATCAATAGTTACTTTGCTTCTTGCGCTATTTCACTGATAAGAGAGCCGTCTATAAGGTCATCAATAGAGTCTGGAATTTCCGAAATCATATCAACGCTCTTTAAAAATTCACAATGCTCCATGCCGCAGGTAACAAGGCTTACATAGTCATCGGATACCTCAAAGGCAGGTAAATTGTCATCAAGTGAGATAAGGTCAACACCCTCCATAAGCATTTCAAAATCCTCCACGCTTATTTCGGCACCCTCGGCAACCGCCTCTACAAATTCCTCATGATTGCTTTCGTAACCATCAAGAGAGTCAAACCATGCCTTCATAACCTTTTTTACATCATCACGTCTGCTTTCAAGCACATCACCGTTTACAGCCATAACAGCAGGGATAAGACCAGGGTAGTCCTTAGTTGAGGAAAGCACAACACCGCCAGCATCAACAGCCATTGACAGTGATGGGTCCCATATTACGGCAGCATCAACCTGACCTGCAATAAAGGCGTTGCCTGCATCACCTATTGACATATTGGTAAGCTGTACATCACTCTCGCTCATACCTGCTGCCTCAAGGCACTTGTTTAAAAACATGTGGTCAACAGTACCTATTTCAGTTGCAACAGTTTTGCCCTTTAACTCCTCAACAGAGGTAATTTCGGGCTTAACCACAAGACCGTCAGAACCTGCGGAGTAGTCCTCAATCATCACTATTTTGAAGTCAGCGCCGTTTATATAAGGCGACATTGCATCGGAATAGGATAAAACATAAGCATCGATATTGCCAGCGGTAAGTGCATTCATACCATCTGAATAATTATCAAACATTTTTACCGTTGCATTAACACCCTGCTTTTCAAAATATCCAAGCTCCTGCGTACCGTACCACACATAAGAGCCGGGCCACTGCGTAATACCTATTACAAACTCCTCATCAGATGAAGCGGCGGCTGTATCCTCCGCCTGTACGTCGGTACTAACCTCGCTGCCCTCATTTGAAGCGGTAGTGCCGCAGCCTGCCAGAGAGAAAGACATAACACACATCATTAACATTGCCAAAATTTTTTTCATAGCTTTTCCTCCTTAAATAAAAGAGCGTTACACCCTAAAAGATGTAACGCCCTCGTCAATTAAAAGTTATTATTAGTCTAACACAAAAAACAAAAATGTATATGTGTAAAAGTACAATTTATTTTGTGCACGATGTACCAAGCGCCTTTATATACAACTCCCTTATCTGCTCCCTGTCAAATGCAACAGGGTGGTAGGAAATACCCGCCGCAGACACCTTTAAGCAGTTTTCCGTCATCCAGTCAACGTCATCTTTGCTTATACCAAGCTCCGACAGTGTTGTGGTAAGCTCCAATTCATCAATAAACTTATTTAAAGTATACACAAAATCATTTTCATCCTTACCGCCAAGACACCTTGATATATAGGCAAACTTTTCGGGCGCACCCGATATACTCGCCTCCATTACCACAGGTGTAATTGCGGCAAGCCCCCTGCCATGCACAATGTTTTTAAGTCCGCTTGCAGGGTGCTCCATACCATGGGGCAGTGTAACGCCTGCCGTATTGATTACCATACCGCCAAAGGTACTTGCAAGGCTTACGGCATCCCATGCCTCGGCATCGGTTTCGCCCTTATACAGAGGTATAAGGTATCTGCCAAGCAGCTCAATGCCCTTTTCACAGAGCAAATCCGTTATAGGCTGGCTTATTTTACTTATATATGCCTCAATACAATGGCACAGTGCGTCAAAGCCTACCGAGGCAAGAATACTCTTTGGCATTGTCATCATACACTCGGAGTCCACAATTGATGCCTTTGCAATAATGGCATTACAGCGCAGGGACTTTTTATCGCCGTTTTCGGGATTGGTTAAAACGGCAAAGCCGTTGCCCTCGCTGCCTGTACCGCAGGTTGTAGGCACAAGCACTATTGGCAGTGCCCTATCGCTTTTTTCCCTGTTGAATATGTAGTCGTTTATATCTCCATCATTAACGGCAAGAAACGCCGCCGCCTTAGCGCAGTCCATAATACTGCCGCCGCCAAGACCTATAAGCACATCACAGCCCTCACCTTTGGCAAGAGAGGCTGCCTCCTGTGCGGTTGTGGTAAGCGGATTTTGCTGTACCTTATCAAACACACAGCACTCCATGCCTGCCTTTTTCAGATAGTTTATTACCCTGTCAAGCAGACCCGATTTTTTTGTACTGTTCTGCCCTGTTACAATCAGCGCCCTGCTGCCGTAATCCTTTGCAATACTGCCTATTTTACTTATACTGCCCCGTCCAAATATCAAATTAACAGGCAAATAATAATTAAAATTCATATCTGCACCTTCTTATCCTCAGGCATACATAGCCTGATATAATTTTTTTAAGTCTTCCGCTGTAACCTCCTTGCGGTTGTCGGGTGTAGCCGCATCATTCAATGCCGACTGTGCCAGTGCGTCAAAGTCCTCCTCCTTAACGCTTAGCTCGCTTAGCTTTTGCGGCAGACCCGCCTTAGTGTTAAAGCTCCTTATTATATCCACGCAGTGCTTTGCTGCCGCCCTGCTGCCCTTTGCCGTATCAAAGGACGGATCAAAGGCAAGAGCTAGCGCTGTCATCTTATCTTCGCACACGTCGGAGTTAAAGTCAAGCACGTAAGGCAAAATCAGGGCATTTGCAACGCCATGCGGTATATCGTAAAAGGCGCTTAACGGGTGCGCCATTGAGTGTACAATGCCAAGACCCACGTTTGTAAAGCTCATACCTGCCATGTACTGCGCAAGCGCAAGCCCCTTTCTTGCCTCGAGATTGTCGGGCTTTTCAAGTACCGCCGCAAAATTTTCCGATATAAGGCTTACCGCTTTTAAGGAAAGCATTTCCGAAAAGGCAAACGCTCCCTTTGACAGATAGGACTCAACTGCATGGGTAAGAGCGTCCATTGCGGTTGCGGCAGTCAGCTTTAAAGGCAGAGCCGCCATTATATCCGTATCCAGTATTGCGGCAACAGGTACTGCCATTGAGTCCATACAAGCCATTTTTCTTTTTTCCTTGACGTTGGTAATGACATAGTCCATGGTTGTTTCCGAGCCTGTGCCTGCTGTTGTTGGCACTGCAATAATAGGCACAGCAGGATTTTTGCTTTTGTCAACACCCTCCAGCGATACCACATCGGCATTTTCGGGGTTATTGGCTATTACGGCAACCGCCTTTGCAGTATCAATAACCGAGCCGCCGCCTACTGCAATTATAAAATCACTGCCGCTTTTTTTGAACATATCAAGCCCCGACAAAACATTTTCAATTGTGGGGTTTGGCTTTACCTCGTCATCTGTTTCATAGGGTATATTATTTTCATCAAGCACCTTTTGTACCTTGGCAGCAACACCGCATGCTACAAGTCCCTTGTCAGTTACAAGCAAAGCCTTGTTAAAATGCCTTTTTCTGACCTCGGTTACTATTTCAGCCCTTGCAAGCTCGCCAAAGTAGGACGTACCCGTATACACCATTCTGTTTATACTCATTTAACTCTCCCTTTCAATTGCCGTTATTCTTCGGTATCATTAGCCGAATAGAGCAAATCGTTAATTTCTTTTCTTATTTTAATAAACTCGGGCGAGTCCTTCAGCTCCAGAGTTCTTTTATGAGGCAGATATACATTTACCTCTTTAATTACTTTGCCGGGTCTTGCCGACATAACATAAATTTTGTTTGCAAGAAATACCGCCTCATCAATATCATGGGTAATAAAAACAACCGTAGGGTGGTCGTTCTCCCAAATTTCCCTCATCAAAAGCTGCATCATTGACTTGGTGTGAGGGTCAAGAGCACCGAATGGCTCGTCCATAAGCAGTACCTCAGGCTGGTTGGCAAGCGCCCTTGCAATTGCAACCCTCTGCTTCATACCGCCCGACAGCTCCTTTGGATACGCCGCCGCAAACTTTTTAAGCCCGATAATATCAAGGTAGCGGTCTGTTATTGCCTGCTGTTCTTCCTTAGGCAGCTTTTTAATTTTAAGACCAAATTTTATATTGTCCTCAACGCTCATCCAAGGAAAAAGTGTGTAGGTCTGGAATACCATGCCCCTGTCAGGGCCGGGGCCCGTTATCTTTTTATCGTTTACAATTATATCCCCTGCCGAGGGAAAATCAAGCCCTGCCAACATTCTTAAAAGTGTGGACTTACCACAGCCCGATGGGCCTACAACACATACAAAGTCATTATCCTGTATATCTATTGATACATCGGCAATAGCCTTTGTGCTTTTTTTGCCCGATTTATATATTTTATCTATGTGCTGCGCTATAATTTTGCTGCTTGCAACATGAGCTTCAAGCGGAGAGCCTGTGGTATTTATTTTTTCCTCTTTTTTCTTCAACATTTTTCACATCTCCTTTACTCTGCCCATGGGAACATCTTTTTAATTGCAAAAGCAAACATTCTGTCTGTAATAAGACCAAGAATACCGATTATAAGAATACCCGAAAAGATGCTTTCCGTATGTAAAAACCTCTGCGCCTTTAAAATTGAGTAGCCAAGACCCGAGTTTGACGCAACAAGCTCGGCAACTGTAAGGTATGTCCAGCCCCAGCCAATTATCATACGCAGGGTAAGCATAAGCTTTGGCAGCATTGCAGGTATAAGCACCTTTGTAATTGTAGTAACCCTTGTTGTGCCAAGTGTATAGCTTGATGAAAGCAAGTCATCGGATACGCTCCTTGCATCATCGGCTATCATAAGTACCATCTGGAAAAAGCAGCCCAGAAATACAATGGTAATTTTTGCCCACTCGCCTATGCCGCACCAAACCATTACAAGCGGTACAAAGGCAGGTACGGGCATATAACGTATAAACTCGCACACAGGCGCAATAACTGCGTCAAGCCTTTTAAAGCTGCCTGCAAGTATGCCAAGCGGAATACCGATTACAACCGACAGGATAAAGCCCATGGTAACACGAAAAATACTGTAGCCCATATTAATCCACAGCGAGCCGTCCAGTGCGCCGTCAACAATATCGTTAAGTACCTTTAAAGGCGAGGGCAGAAACAGCTCCTTAACGCTGCCGCTGGCGCAAAGCAGCGTCCATGCGGCAAAAATGGCAACAAAGGTTACAATCGCCGATATGGTATAGCACCTTTTGGATATATCTTTTCTTAAACGAAAATCACCCTTATCTTTTTTCATTTACTTACCTCTTTTCCTTTTGCCTTACATTAAGGCGTCCTCTCCCGTTTCACCCGTATGTATACGTATGCTTTCCTCAACAGGCAGTACAAAAATCTTGCCGTCGCCCTCGGCATGGTGGCTGTTTACTGAAAGTACGGTTTCTATAACCTCATCAACCATAGCATCGGGTACAACAATCTGTATCATTTTTTTAGCAACAAGGGCATTTGCATATACACTTTCGGCATCAGAGTCAGCACTGCCCTCTGTGGGCATAAAGCTGACGTGTGCCTTGCCACGTCCAAGCACCTCCTTGGTATTCATTGCAAAAAAGCGCTTTTCGCTTAATGCCGCCTTTGTTTTAAAATAGCAGTTAGGTCGTAAAATAATCATTATCTGTTTCATAGCGTACCTCCTTGATTTAACTGCGGCAATTACAGCTCATCCTTACCCGAGCTTACAGTTACCGCCTTTTCAACAGGGAGAATGAAAATTTTGCCGTCGCCAAAGGAGCCGCTGTCGCTTGTTCTTGAATACTTGATAATAATGTCCGTTACCTTATCAACGCTGCCGTCCTCAACAACAAGCATAAGCATTTCCTTTGGTATTTCGTCATAGTAGACGTCCTCAACCTTTAAACCTCTCTGCTTGCCTCTGCCAAGAATACCAAACCTTGTTACTGCACGAAAGCCAGCCTCGCACAAATTGTTTAATACCTCATCACACTTTTCAGGTCTTACAATAGCCTTAATCATCTTCATAGTTAAAATCTCCTTTCCATTTTTAAAGCAAATAAAAAGGGCGCCGATATTTTACTAACGGCGTCCTTGTCATCAGAGTTTATTTTCTCTTTAGAGTGATTATATTATAAAAAAATTTTTTTGCAATATATTTTTGACATAATTATTATTGTGCAGCCTGCACATACATCATTCCCGTCTGTTGTCCCGTATTTTTTTAATCACAAAGGCGAGCTTCAGCTCCAGACAGCTTGATATATCGCTTATGTTGTTGTCCAGAATTTTTTTGATTTTTTCCAGGCGGTAGCGCATTGTGTTTCTGTGGATAAACAGCATTTCGGCAGTTGAGTTGGCGTTGCAGTTGCAGTCAAGATACGCTTCAAGCGTACTGCACAGCTCACCCGCTTGTAAGCTGTCAGCCTCAATGAGCTTGCCGAGCTTTGCCTCGATATAGTCATCAAGAAACTTGCCGTTTTTTATCTGTGCCACAAACGAATACAGCCCCAAGTCCTCATAAAAATACACCTTTTCCTGTGTGCTTACCATGTTGAGGATTTTAAGCGTGTCAAGCGCCTCATGATAGCTGTTTTTAAGCTCCGCTATGTACTCATAATCCGAGCCTATGCCAACACCGGCATTAATTTTAAAACCCGAATTAATCTTTTTAATTATATTGTCAAATATGGATACAATAAGGTCCCTGCTGAAAAAATCAGAGGGAAACATAATAACCACACTGTCCATCTGCGAATGGAGCATAATTTTTCTAAGTCCATGCAGTCTGAACTCATTTTCAATCTGCTTTTTGACATTTTCCCTTATTTCAATGAGATTGCCCTCGTCCATTTCCTTTTCATTATTGGAGAGAGCTTTGGTATCGTACATTCTGAATACCGCCACTCTGAATTTGCCCGACAGATTTACACCGAGATAATTTGCCTGCTTCATTATTTCGTCAACGTCAAGCTGGTCCGAGTAGAGTATGGAGGTGAATATTCTCTCCCTTGAATTAATTATGTTTGCCTCCTCAACAAGCACCTTGCATACTATCTGCGATAAATCGATAAGGTGTAAATTGACGGACAATTCATACAGCGGCAGCTCAATTTTATTGCAGTAGTCCTTTATTTTCTGCGAAATCTGCCCCTCGTTTATAACAAAGGCGGCGATGTTTTTTGAATACATCACCTTTATCATATCTATAATTTTTTCATCA
>CABUWB010000031.1 GCA_902495025.1 uncultured Eubacteriales bacterium | reverse complement strand
TTCTTAATTTCAATTTCATCATCGGATACTATTGCGTGGTTATGGTTTGCGTTTACGGTTATGCTGCCGCTGCCCTGTATCTCAATATCGTCATTTGAAAAGATACAGCCTTTTGCATCGGCGCTGTATTCCGCTCCGTCTGTAAGGGTGTTTGTGCTGCCGTCGGCTGCCTCAATTATCAGCTTTTTGCTGTTTTCGGCAAAAATTGCGGGGTTGCCTGTATTTGTAATGGTAACGCCGTTAAGTATAAGCTTTACCTTGCCGTCAGTGTTTATGTGTATCATACCGCTGTAGCTGCCGCTGAGGGTGTATACACCTGCCTCGGTTATGCTGTAGGTGTCGCCGCTTATGGAGGATAAATCAACCTCTGCGGTGTTTTCTTTCCATGTATCGTCGCTTGTCTGTTCGGATGTGGTTATCTCTCCGCTGTCGCTTATCTTTTCACCTGTAAGTGTCTCCATGCTTGCTGCCGTAACGGAAAGTACGCCGTTTTCAATTGCCGCAGCGGAATTCATTTTAACCTGTTCGCCGTTCAGCAGAGCAATGTCCGAGCCTGTTGTAATGGCAATTACGTTTTTCTTTTTGCTTGCGTAAAGCGTTTTTGAGGTGCTCTCCCAGTTAAGGTCATAGCCAAGTTTGTCCAATATATCTTTTGCACCTACCATGGCACTGCTGCCCGAAACAACGGTCATAACCGACGCTGTGTCGGTATCTGCCGCATTAGAGCCTGTGCATGCCATGCACGTGCCAAGCATTGCAAGTACCAGTATTGCTGATAGTTTTCTTTTCATAGCATTCACTCCTTTTCGATTATGTGTATAGTGTACAGCGGCTTTTTTAAAGCAAGCTTAACACAATATTAAAATCAGGTTAGAAATTTTTTTGTGAAATTTAAAGTGTGTACGGTTTATTGTACACCTTATAATATATCATAAATTTTGTAAGGAGGTAACGTTACAAATTTGGTACAAATGTTACAATTATTTTAAAAATCGAAAAAACGTTTGACTTTTGTTCGCTGGAGAGTTATACTGTACTCATCAGAAAGAAAGTTTGTACGCTAAGGAGGCTTTATTATGAAAAATAATCGTTTGCTTAAAATATATCTTATTACGGCAATTGCGGCTGTTCTGCTTTTTATTGCAGGTTTTGTATTTGGTATTAATAACTTCAATAATATGGACGATATGTATGGCGCAACGCTCCCCTTCCTTTTAATAGCGGCTGCCGCAATTGCAGTCTTTGGCTTTTCACCCGCCGAGGTGAAAACACATAAGCAGTGCGTAAAGGCTGTAAATACAGCAGTGCAGGCACCGTCCAACGTTGTTCCCCTTAAAAGGGTATACAGTGAGCGCCGCAGATATTATCAGGCACTTGAAAAAATTTCTTAACATATTGTTAAGACGGAAAATTACAGATTTTTTTGCATAAAAGACATTTTTATACAGTCGAATGTGAACAAATTGTTAAATTGAAATTTTTTTTGAAAAACCACTTGCATTTTAAATTGCGCTGTGTTATGATAGCACCATAGGAGATGAGCTCCTATAAAACTTAATAAATAAATATGTGATAAAGGCAAACTTGCTGAAAGGCAAGGACGCAAAGCCTCAGGTCTAAGGCATTAGCTAAGACAGCTGGGTTACCTAATATTTTATTATATTAAATGTAACTCAGTTTAGACTAACGGTTTAAATTGAGTTTTTTTAGGTTTTTAATATCCTTCCCCCTATTGGATATTTTTGCATATTTATTTATTATATTGGTTGAGGCTTTCCCCGAGCTTCAATCGCTATAATATCCTCCCCCCCTATTGGATATTGACATATTTATTTGACAACCGGGGCGAAAGCCCCGGAGCATATAATATCCCTCCCCCTACCGGATATTTATATACAGAACACAAAAAAGCAGCTGTTAAATGACAGTTGCTTTTTTGTTGTATTTGAGATATATTGTTTTTATAAGAAAATTTTGTCGAAATGCTGCCTGCGGGCGTAAAATTACGGAGGAATGTAAAATGAAAACACGAGTTGATGAAACCATTAAAAAGCATGATAAGGGCTACAACTGTGCACAGGCTGTTGCCTGTACATACTCTGACCTTGTGGGACTTGATGAGGAAACGGTGTTCCGCCTGACCGAGGCGCTTGGTGCAGGCATGGGCAATATGGAGGGTACCTGCGGTGCGGTGTCTGGTGCATGTATACTTGCAGGGCTTAAAAACAGCAGCGGTAATCTTGAAAAGCCCGACAGCAAGGCATCGTCCTATAAGCTTTCAAGGGAAATACTTGATGAATTTAAGGCGCAGAACGGCTCTGTTGTGTGCAGGGAGCTTAAAGGATTGGGTACAGGTACGGTTTTAAGACCTTGTGCTGAGTGTATTAAGGACGCAGCAAGGCTTGCCGAAAAAATATTGTTTGAGTAATTTTAATGGGCTGTTGAAATTTGACAGTTATTATTTACAGAGTAAATTAATGTTTATCGGTGTAAATTAACACCTCAACATTTCAATCGTAGGGGCGACAACCTGCCACCCGTCAACAATGGTAACATGTTCAGCATTCGGGCGGATATGGAATCCGCCCCTACAAGTTAATTACAACGACAATTAATTTTTTGTAAATTCATCTTATACGCAAATTATTCAGACGCACCAACATTTAATTTGTATGCAATGCAACAATGCTATTATGGGTTATATAGGGGCTGGTCGTATTGCCTTGCAATACTGCTCGCCTATGCAACCTGAGGCGGATTCCATATCCGCCCTAATTTTTAGCATATCATAATTACTAACGGGCGGCAGATTGCCGCCCCTACGATAAATCCATACGTTATTGATTTGAATGTTGGGTTGTTAATGTTACACCGCTAAATATTAACTTATATTGAAAAAACAGGGCTATAGCAAAATTAATGTTACAGCCCTGTTTTTTGTCTGGCTTACAATAAAGCAAATTCAAAATTTCCACAAAATTAATATTGACAATGCTAAATTTGGTGCTTATAATAAGTAGTAGTTAAAACGCTGACGAGGACAGTAGGCTGTATTGACATGTGTATCCAGAGAGGGGCTGCAAGGTGGGAGAGCTCCTGCACAGGACAGACCGAAAACCACCTCTGAGTAACCCTAATACGGTTCGGCTTGCCCCGTTACAGGCAATAGAGAGGTATCCGTTAAGGATGCAATTTGGGTGGAACCACGGGTGTATGCTCGTCCCTTTGAGGACAGGTATACGCTTTTTTTATTTATATAATCTGTCCGAAAATATCAATTTATTAAGGAGGAAAAATTTAATGATTAACGTAACTTTGAAGGACGGCTCAACAAAGCAGTATGAAAACGGCATTACCGTACTTGACGCAGCAAAGCAGTTAAGCGAGGGTCTTGCAAGAAATGCCTGCTGCGGTATTGTAAACGGTGAGGTTGCAGATTTAAGGGAGCAGCTTAATGAGGACTGCACACTTGAAATATGCACCTTTGACAGTGACGAGGGCAGAAGAGCTTACAGACATACCTGCTCACATATTCTTGCACAGGCTGTAAAAAGGCTTTATCCAAACGCAAAGCTTGCTATAGGCCCTGCCACTGATGACGGTTTTTATTATGATTTCGACAGAGAGCCTTTTACACAGGACGAGTTTGCCGAAATTGAAAAGGAAATGAAGAAAATTGTTAAGGAGGCACTTCCTATTGAGCGCTTTGAGCTGCCAAGAGCAGAGGCACTTAAGCTTATGGAGGAGCTTGGCGAGCCGTACAAGGTAGAGCTTATTAACGACCTCCCTGAGGATGCGGTTATTTCCTTCTATAAGCAGGGTGATTTTACTGACCTTTGTGCAGGACCTCACCTTATGAACACAAAAACCGTTAAGGCATTTAAAATTACCAATGAGGCAGGTTCGTCGGGCGCTTATTGGAGAGGCAACGAAAAAAATAAAATGCTTGCACGTATTTACGCTACTGCTTTTACAAAGAATGCAGACCTTGAAGCCTTTATAGCTGCAAGAGAAGAGGCTAAAAAGCGTGACCATAACAAGCTTGGACGTGAGCTTGGCATATTTACAACAACCGAGGTTATTGGTCAGGGTTTACCTCTGCTTATGCCAAAGGGTGCAAAAATTATACAGACTCTTCAGCGTTTTGTTGAGGACGAGGAGGAGAGGAGAGGCTATGTTCGTACCAAAACGCCTCTTATGGCAAAGAGTGACTTATACAAGATAAGCGGACATTGGGACCATTACCAGGACGGTATGTTTGTAATGGGTGATGAGGAAACCGACAGTGAGGTGTTTGCACTGCGTCCAATGACCTGTCCTTTCCAGTATTATGTATATAAGGCAGAGCAGCACTCATACAGAGATTTGCCTGTAAGAATGGGCGAAACCTCTACACTTTTCAGAAATGAATCAAGCGGTGAAATGCATGGTCTTATACGTGTACGTCAGTTTACTATTTCTGAGGGTCATCTCATTCTCCGTCCTGACCAGCTTGAGGAGGAATTCAAGGGCTGTTTGCAGCTTGCAAATGATATGCTGACAACACTTGGTCTTATTGAGGATGTAAGCTATCGTTTCTCACAGTGGGACCCTGATGACAGAGAGAAATACATTGGTACACAGGAGCAGTGGGATGAAGCACAGGGTACTATGCAGAAAATACTTGACCATCTTGGCGTAAAGTATTCTATTGGTATTGGTGAGGCTGCGTTCTATGGACCTAAGCTTGATATACAGATTAAAAACGTATTCGGTAAAGAGGATACTCTTATTACCATTCAGATTGACCAGATGCTTGCAGAAAAGTTTGATATGTACTTTATCGATAAGGACGGTCAGAAAAAGCGCCCTTATATCATTCACAGAACATCTATCGGCTGCTATGAAAGAACACTTGCTCTGCTTATTGAAAAATATGCAGGTCATTTTCCAACATGGCTTGCACCTGTACAGGTTAAGGTGCTGCCTATTTCTGAAAAGTATCAGGAGTATGCTGACAAGGTTTATGCTGACCTTAAAGCAAATGGTATTCTTGCGGAAATGGACGACAGGGCAGAGAAGATTGGCTACAAGATAAGAGAGGCAAGAAATGAAAGAGTGCCTTACATCATTATTGTAGGTGAAAAGGAGGCTGCCGAGGGTACTGTTTCGGTAAGATGCAAGGCAGAGGATTTAGGCAGTATGTCGCTTGACAAATTCCTTTCAGACATTAAGGAAGAAATTGCTAATAAAACAAAGCGCTGGTAATATGCAGCAGCGTGTCGTTTTCCGACACGCTGCTTGAAAGAAATGCTTGCATTTCTTTCAGATGGGGTACTGCGTACCCACCAAGGTATAAACAACCCGCGCCTCGAAATGATTAAAAATCATTCATTGACACTCTTGTTTGTCCTCGGCGAAGCGCGGTTTCGCCTGCGGATTAAAGTCTGCGACGCTTTGAGTTACCTTAATCCTATGGCAGCTTATGAAGCCGTATTTAAGTAAAATTAAAATTTGACAGTCAGTTTTGTTTTTTGGGCGAAATTTTGCGGCGGAGATAATTCCGCCGCTTTTTTATGTAACAGGTGTTTTTCACTTGTGTTACAAGTATATTAAATATGTGCTATAGGGACAATAAGTATTTGCAATGGAGCTTTTTTGGTATTATAATTACTGTAAGTATACTATCAAAAAGGAGGCGCAGAAATAAAATGGACTACAAAATACTTGTTGTGGATGATGAGGCAAGCATTGTCAATATTATATCATATAACCTAAAAAAAGAGGGCTACAATGTAATTACCGCAGCAGACGGTGAGCAGGGCTATAACCTTGCCATGCAGGAGCATCCCGACCTTGTGCTGCTGGATATTATGATGCCTAAAATGGATGGCTACGAGGTGTGCCGCAAAATAAGGGAAAAAAGCAATATGCCAATTATTATGCTTACTGCAAGGGCTGACGAGGTGGATAAGGTGCTCGGGCTTGAAATGGGCGCTGACGACTACGTTACAAAGCCCTTTGGCAGCAGGGAGCTTATGGCAAGAGTTAAGGCTAATTTAAGGCGCAATGCCGTTAAGGAGGAGCAGCAGCCCGTAAGCAGCGGCAACGTGCATACCTACGGCGAGCTTACCATAGATTTTGACCGCTATGAGGTACGCAAGAGGGGCGAGCTTATCAACCTTACATTAAAGGAGTATGACCTGCTCAAATTTCTTGCAACGCAGCAGTCGCAGATATTTACAAGAGAAAAGCTGCTTGAAAAGGTGTGGGGCTACGAGTATTTCGGTGAGCCGAGAGGTGTTGACGTTACCATAAGACGTCTTAGGGAAAAAATTGAGGACGACCCCGGCAAGCCACGCTATATTATGACTAAACGTGGAGTAGGCTATTATTTTTCGGTATAATTTTGGTGATATAAATGGTCAGTATTCGTTGGAAGCTTGTATTTATGTACTTATCCCTTGTGTTTATAGTTATGCTTGTCAGCGGTACCTTTATTATAATGAGTATTACGGGACAGGAAAACGAGCGTGCAAGGGAAGAGCTGAGTCAGTATGCCGCATACGTTGAGGAGCAGGTTATTGACCAGTACGACAGCCCCGAGCAGTTTTCGCAGGGGCTTGCAAGCCTTATAATTACAAATTCATCACAGAAAAATCTGCGTGCGCATATTCTGGATAACAGCGGCGATACAATTGCAAGCTCGCTTACAACCGATAAAGAGAGCTATATGAGATTTAACGGTCAGGCGGTAATATCCGCCCTTGCTGGTGAGGACGCCTTTATTTCGGGCAGAAAAGAGGCTGACGGCAACGGACAGATTAAAACGTGGATTAGCTTTGCGCACAGTGTAAAAAATGACGACGGCAGTACAAAGTATGTAGTGTATGTACAGATGGACGGCGAAAGCGTTATGCAGAGCCGTAAGCAGGTTACAAGCACAATTCTTATTGCGGCATTGCTTGCGCTTGCGCTTGCGGCTGCGGTAGGCATGCTGTTTGCAAATACCATTACAGGGCCTATTATCGTGCTTACAAAAAAGGCTAACCTGCTTGCAAAGGGCAAGCTGGAGCAGCACGCAACAGTTAAAAGCAATGATGAGATAGGTCAGCTTACACGCAGCTTTAACACCATGGCAAGGGAGCTTAGGAAAAACCTTACCGAGGTTGAAAGCCAGAGGGATAAGCTGGAAATCGTACTGCACAATATGACGGACGGCGTACTTGCCTTTGATGAAACGGGCATACTTATTCAGGCTAACAAAATATGCTATGATATGCTTGAAATGGATAATATACTTGTGTCTCTTGACTGGTTTCTGGAAAAGCTCTCGCTTGACCGCAGCTGTATACGCCCCGGCGGACGTGAGGTTGTTGTAAATCAGGACGGTAAATATATATCCGTTACGCTTGTGCCTTATTCCTCTGGCAGTGAGATGAGCGGTGTTATTGTTGTGCTGCACGACATTACAAGGCACAGACAGCTTGACGATATGCGCAAGGAGTTTGTTGCCAACGTAAGCCACGAAATAGGTACTCCGCTTACAACCATAAAGGGCTATGCCGAATTGCTGCTTGACGGCGCAATAGACGATAAGTCTGTTGCAATGGACTTTTTAAAGGAAATTGACGTAGCTGCCGACAGAATGAAGCTGCTGCGTGATGACCTGCTTGACTTATCACGCTTTGATACAAAGGTAAATAAGTTTGACCTTAACAAGGTTGACCTTATCGGGCTTGCGGATGGCTGTGTAAGGCAGAATGTTGTTGTCGCCTCGCAAAAGGGACAGACAATCACCTTTAACCGCCCCAAAAAGCCTATGTATATTATGGCTGACGCAGCAAGGGTAAATCAGGCTATTACAAACATTATTTCAAACTCCGTTAAATACAGCCCCGAGGGCGCTGCCATAAAGATTGTCGCAAGGGAGAGCGAAAAGCATTATTCCATAGTGATTTCCGATAATGGTATCGGTATGCCAAAAGAGGCGCTTGACAGAATTTTTGAGCGCTTTTACAGGGTTGATAAGGCGAGGAGCAGACAGATGGGCGGCAACGGCTTGGGTCTTGCCATAGTTAAGGAAATTATGGACGCCCACCATGGCTCAATTAAGGTGCAGAGTACCGAGGGCAAGGGTACAACCATGACCCTGTCCTTCCCTAAATATGTTGAGGAGCAGCCAAAGGACAGCGAGGAAGAATAAAATATCTGCAGGGCTATTTTGCAAAGCCTGTCGGAAAATTATGTAATATAAATTTAATATTTGCTGTATGTCGCTTATTAAGCGGTGTTGACGACATTTGCGGCGGGCTTTAATAAAATGTAACGTGAATGTAATTGATTTGTAACATATTGGGTGTATAATATAGCTGTGTAGAGAAAATGGTATGTTTACTGATTTTAGAAAGGAGTACTGCAATGAAAAAGTTATTAGCAGGTTTTATACTTTTAATGGGCATAATAACTGCACAGTGCGTTTCTGTGTCGGCAGCTGCTCCTGTTGACAGGTTTGCTATTACAGGAGGCGTTGATACATCAAAGTCTGTTGAAATAACATTCGACTCAACAAGGATAATTTCAGGTACTGCCGAAAAGGGTGCGGAAATTGATATTACCGTATATGAGCAGAAGGCAAAGGCTGACGGCACCACATATTTAAGTCCGGTGCATACCTACACCTTAACTGTAGGCTCAACGGGCATATTCAGCCAGAGTGTTGACCTTGTGGAGGGCAAAAACTACGTTGTTATTGCTGCCGAAAAGGGTGATAAGCACTCGCAGGCATCTGCAACCATTAACAGAAAGGGACATGCAATCAAGTCTGTGCTTTCACAGTACATTGCGCTGCCCGGTCAAAAGAGCGGCTGGTAATGCATAAAACGCCACTTGCTCCAAAAAGGTGAAATTATGAAAAGTACGGGTAAAAACTTTATAATTGCTTTTTTGATGATTTTGGCTATATATCAGACTGCGGAGTTATGGTTTGAAGATTTTTCAGGCCATAACTTTTTTTCATTTACGGATAAAAATACCTCTGCTAAGGCAGAGGGTGATATAAGCCATACTCTGGAGAGAATTATAATAAATCTCGGTGAAAATAAAATGCTTTGTCGTGAAAATGGCATTTATAACAGTAACTACAAGGACGCCGCCGATGCCGCAATAACCAAAATACTGAAAAAGGGCGAGGTTATTTCAGAGGGCAGTGCCAATTGGAAGGCTATACTGCAAAGCAAATGCTTTGTGTACGAGTACAGCTACAGCCTTGGCAAGGGCGAGGCAGAGCGTTTTTTTGGTGTGTCAAACGGCAATACGGGCAAAATAAAGAGCTTTGATACGGTGGTGCTTTCCTATGACAGCGGCAGTGCTAAGCTGCGCTTTATCAACTCCGAAACACTGTGGAGCATGGAGCTTATTTCAAATGACAACACCACAGCATCTGACGTAAACAGGCTGTTTAACGGCTTTTCCTCAGCAGGAGAGGATATTTATTACATTTCAAGCGTGCAGAATGGCTTTGAAATATTTAAAAGCAACACCTTTATACCACGCTGGGACGGACAGAGTGTAAGCTATCCTTATATTTCGGCAGTAATGCAGTATGACGGCGAGGATAAAACGGAGCTTGAAAGCGAGGTAAACCAGTTTTTTGACAACCCCGCAGGCAAATGGAGTACGAATGTAAACGGTGTGCTTAATTACAGTGATGAAAGCACCGTTGTTAAATATAATACCGAGGGCGTGCTGGAATATTCAAATTACAGTACCTCATCACAGAGCGAGGATAACGATTTTTATACCAACTATCTTGCTGCCCTTGCCCTGCTTAAAAAGGACTCGGGCATTGGCAACGAGTATTATTTAAGGGATTACAGCGTAAGCGGTGGTCAGTATATAATGCGCTTTGGCTACAAGGCTAACAATCTGCCTGTGGTTATGAGCAGTGAGCTTAAGGCAAAAACAGGCATGAGTGATTATATTGAGGTTATAACAAGCTATGGCAGGGTGTCTAGATATAAGCGGTACTGCGCTGTATACAGCCTTGAAAGCGGCAAAAGCATGACAGCATCTAATGACTTTCTTTATGCTGTTGATGATGTTTACAATACCCTAGGCGAGGAGGGTGAGGAGCTTAAAATTGACGCTCTCTCACTTGCGTATATGGACAGGGGCGGCAGTGAAAAAATGTCCCTTAAATGGATTATTGATATTGATGGTACCGAGTATATAAGGGATACGGGGGCTGTGGATAAGTAATGGAATGGAAAAAAGCAAAAAATTACATTATTATTTTCCTTATTATAATAAACTGCGTTTTTTTTGTGTTTAATGTTATTAAACGCAGCCAGACAAGGCTCGGTACGGAGGAAATACAGGCGGTGTCGCAGGTGCTGAGGCAAAGGGGCATTACGCTTAACTGTGAGCTGCCCGAGGATTATTCGGCAATGGGTCAGCTTTATATGCGCCCCTACGAGTATGACAATATCGTTTTGCAGGAGATTTTTTTTGGCAAAATTGACGGTATACGCCGTACCGAGGGAAACGGAGATATTATTTTTACGGGTGATGGCGCAAGCCTTACAGTGTCAAGTGACAGCGTGCATTTTGAGGGCAGTATCGGTCAGAGTGCCGACAGTAAGGAAACGGCTTCACTTGCTGTTGAAGGCTATGTGCGTGAGCTTAACCTTAAATTTACCGATTACAGACCACGCATAAGCGTTGGAACCGATGACGGCTATTTTTTTGAGTACAGCCAGAGCTTTCATTCAAAGGCTGTATTCAGCAATTATCTGCGTGCAAGGGTCTATAAGGACGGAAAAATTGATATTGTTTTTAACTATCAGCAGCCGCTTGAATACAAGGGCGTAAAAGAACAGATAATTTCTGCCGACGAGGCTGTTTACGCTGCATCAAGGGCTATACTTAACGATTATACACAGACTACCATTGACGGTGTTGAAAAGGGATATTACCTTACCGAAAGACATGGCAGCGGAGAGCTTGCCGCAGTGCCGCAGTATAAAATTTATGTAGACGGCGGCGAGGCAGCATACTACGTAAACGCTTACAGCGGCGATGTTATACGCGACTAAACTACGGAGGATTACCAATGAAAAACGTACTACTTGTTAAATACGGTGAAATTGCCACAAGAGGCAGCAACCGTTATCTTGTTGAAAACAGGCTTATTAAAACTATTATCGGTAGACTGGAGGATTTGCAGACCTATCGTGTTTACAAGGAGCAGGGCAGACTGCTTGTTGTAAACGAGGGCGGCGAGTTTGACTATGACGAGGTTATACCAAGGGTTGTTACCACACTGGGTGTTACGGCTGTTTGTCCCTGTGTCGAGATTGAGGACCAGTCCATAGAAAACCTTAAAAGGGTTGGCTATGAGCAGTTTAAAAAGCAGTATCCTGATGGCGGCATTTCATTCAAGGCGGAAACCAAGCGTTCCGATAAAAAGTATCCGCATACCAGCAACGAGGTGTCGGCGGCTGTCGGCGGCTATGTTCTCCACAGTGATATTGAGAATCTGAGGGTTGATGTGCATAATCCCGATGCCGTACTGCATATTGAGCTTAGAAACAACGCTTATATTTACTGCAAGTTTATCAAGGCTTTCGGCGGTCTGCCAACGGGCAGCTCGGGCAGGGCAACAGTGCTTATGAGCGGCGGTATTGACAGCCCCGTTGCGGCATTCTGTGTTGCAAAGAGGGGTGTTGAAATTGAGGCGGTTTATTTTGACTCGCCGCCTTATACATCGGAGAGGGCAAAGCAGAAGGTTATTGACCTTGCACAAAGGCTGGCAGTGTTTACAGGCGGTGTTAAGCTGCACGTTGTACCCTTTACCGAAACCCAGCTTAAAATTTACGAGAGTGTACCGCCCGAGAAAATTACAATTTTCCTTAAAAGGGCAATGCTGAAAGCGGCAGAGGTGCTTGCGCTTGAAACAGGCACGCTTGCACTTGTTACCGGCGACAGCATAGGTCAGGTGGCAAGCCAGACAATGGAGGCTATTAATGCAATTGACAGCGCCGCAGCAAATCTGCCTGTTTTAAGGCCGCTGTGCGCCATGGATAAGCAGGATATTGTGGATATTGCAAGAAAAATTGGCACGTTTGATATTTCCATACGTCCCTATGAGGACTGTTGTACCGTTTTTGTGCCAAAGCACCCCGAAACCAAGCCTAAAAAGAGTATTATTGAAAATATGGAGAGGAAAAAGCTTGAGGGCATAGAGGATATGATTGCTAAGGCTGTCAGTGAAAGGGAAATTATTGAGTGCTGATATATCACCGCTCTTGCTTGACAAAGCCTGTTATTTAATATATAGTTAGAGTATGAACGTGTTAATTTGAATGTAGAAAGGTGAAGAAAAATGAAAATTGCATTAATTAATGAAAACAGCCAGGCGGCTAAGAACGAAATGATTTGCAATACTCTTAAAAGTGTTGTTGAGCCTATGGGTCATGAGGTATTTAACTACGGTATGTATACAGCAGAGGACGCTGCACAGCTTACATACGTGCAGGCAGGTCTGCTTGCTGCAATCCTGCTTAACAGCGG
>CABUWB010000030.1 GCA_902495025.1 uncultured Eubacteriales bacterium | reverse complement strand
TTGGTAATTCCCTCGCTTACCGCATCATCAATAGCCTTTTTAAGCTGATTGATAGTTGCTGTATCACTTTTAGGAATAATAGCTGATACGCTGTACTTAGGCTCACTGCCATTAATCCCTGAGGGTTCCCAACAATGTAAATAACTAAATCTGCAATAAACTCTTAATTTTGTACTCATATTAAAATCCTCCTAAATCTTTAACTTCTTCAAAATCATCATCTGCACTTGACCTTATAAACGCCTCACGCTTGTCTGTTTCAGGGACAAGTGTTAGTTTACCTTCAGGCTTATATATAAGGCTGCCTAAAATTTCCTTAAACTTATCCTTACCCATTAACTTCTCCATTTCGGTGATACCAATAAGCGAAGTCTTATAAATATCGTTATAACCTGCCTTTTTTGCGGCATCAACAACATCATCTTCATTTGTGTACTTCCTGTTTGTCTTGCCTTTAACAAGCTTGTAGCCTTTCCAAGACTTGCCTTTGTTTATAGCCTCGTCCTGTGCGTATGTGTAAACATCCGCAGTCCATTTTGCAAGCTCATCTGCAATCTTAAGTACCTCACATACCTCTCCGTCAGTAAGTAAAGGTGCATCTTTAAACTCATACCTTGCAAGTTCCAACATACGCTCTGCTCTTTTACGGCATAAACTTTTAGCCTTGCAAAACCTGCAATGCTCACCTATAACATATTCACCTTTACCTTCAAGAGCAAGTGCGGCTTTCGGCTTAAAAAACTCCTCGGCCCATTTTCTAAGGTCTGCTATTGAAATCTCCCAAGTGCTAACATTTTGTAATCTTGGTTGATGAATTGTAAGTCTTGCTGTATCAAAGTCATAAAGAAAATCATAGCCGTCAGCAACACCAAGAGCATATATCATAAGCTGTGTGTTATGCTCTGCCGAAACAGGTACTCCTTTTCCAAGTTTAAGGTCAATTATTTGAAGTATGTTATCTGCAATAATAACCATATCAGCCGTACCAAAGCAATCTTGAACATAGTCGCTTACATCGACTTTTTCTTCAACTTTAATTACAGGATTAACTTCTTTTGTACTTGCAATATCAATTTGTTCATTGACAAAGGAAACATAATCTTCTACAGCCTCTATCAACTCATCGGTATAATAATCCGAGGTTGGCCTTTTACTTCTGATTTTAAGATGTTTCTTAATAAGATGTTCTGCAAGTGCGTGTCCTGCTGTTCCTTCCTCAGCATAGATGCTTGTTTCATCTGGAAACTGCTCCTCTAAAAGCAAAGAAGGTGTACAGGTTAAGTGCCTTTTGCTTGCAGATGGACTAAATCGTGCGTGTTTTGCCATTATAATTCCTCCGCTTCCTTCAAAAGGCTTGAAAAGTTTTCAGGCTTAATGGCAGAGAGCTTGTTCGCACCATACTTCATAAGTAAATCTTTAACCTCTTTACTCTTACCCGCCTGTGTTTTTTCAGCTAAAACCTTTCGCACGGTTGTAATATCAACAACAGGTTCTTCTTTTTGGATTAAAGTTTCCTCATTAACAGGAACATCCTCCTTTTTAAACTCAGCAAAATTTTTGATTTCGGCTAAGCTGCGAAAACATTTTGCAAGATTTTCATAGCTTTCTGCTATTTGAATATAAATGTCTTTCATATAAATCTCCTTTCTAGCATTTTAGTTATGTAATTAGTTTTTTGTATTCTTTATCCGCTCCTCTCTACATTTGGTCTAACAAAAGCGGTAAGAATGCTTTGCATTATTTTTTTATCGGTATCGTCAAGATTTTCTGATACTCGTTTAAGCAAATCCTCCTGAATTGAATTCAAGTAGCGGTTTCCGTAATAGTATCCATCCATTACACGAACCCCACCGTTTCGCCCTTTGACAGTAAAAATAGGTGCGGAACAACTAAGGATTTCAATATCCCGCCGTATTGACCTTCGGTCAACATTAAACTCGGAAGCAAGATTATCGATTGTTTCAAACCGTCTATCCGACAAAACCTCAAGTATTGCCTGTCTTCTATCTAAGGCACTTCGCATATTCCGCACCTCCTTTCGCTTTTGTTACCGGAATTATAAAGCTTAAACAGGACACCTAATGTCCCATTTATCTAAAAACATTACTTTTTTTGTATGTATAAAAAATTGGTATTAATGGACATTTGTATTATGGCTCTACCTCAAAAGTATATCAAGTTATATCCAAATATAAATGTACAAAAAATATAGCAAATAGTCTTTTGTACATTTGTGTAATTTATGTAACTGTATCACAGAGTTTTTCTTGAAATTTATTAAATGGGACATTAGCTGACCCATTTGATTTTTATAATAGCATTAATTCAAAATGAAAGGAGGTGCAATGTAAATGAACATCTATTATGAATTATTGTCAATAAAAAAGGAGATACCAAGAAACACTTATAAAACCATACTTGGTCAGATTAAAACAGGTGATATTCAAGGAGCAACAATTGGCATAAAAAGGATTAAAGAAAAAAGGAAGATGAAAAAACAATGATTAGGGTTGAGTATATTAAAACTTGGGGTTTTGAACACGCTATAAGAGGTATGCGAAACCCTATGAACAGTTGGGAAAAGTCAGATTCTATTGTAGTATCTGAGGGCTGTGAATTTTGTGAAAGTTATTATTTAGATTGTAATGATTGTTTTAACGATGGCGGAACTTGTATGCATCTTGGTTTAAATGACCTTGAATTGATGAAAAAATTAGCTAATGCAGGGTCATCACACAGAAAATTTTTAAGACAAATATTCATATCTATGGATATAACTGCACCGCTTTATTGGTGGAAAGAATTTGACACTTATAAAATCGGCACAACAGCAAACAGCTGTTCTACAATGCATACGATACATAAAAAGGAATTTACTCTTGAAGACTTCAGCACAGAATATTTAGGGGATGATGTTATAAAAAATCCCTTTTTAACTGTTATTGATTGCTTGAATTTCTTTAGGGAGTTGTATTTGCAACACAAAGACAAAAGTGACTGGTATACAATGATACAAATACTGCCTTCAAGCTACAATCAAAAAAGGACAGTTACAATGAATTATGAAAATGCTTTAAATGTTATAACTCAAAGAGAAAATCACAGACTTGAGGAATGGCAGGATTTTATCAAAGTTTTAAGAGGTCTGCCATTTATGGAACAAATAACTTAAGGAGGATAAGAAGACTATGCTTTATGTAAAAGAACAAATCAATTATTCAACTGAAATAAACATTGCAATTACTGATAATAATGTATACACAAAATGCCCCAAATGCGGCTGTGAACACAAAGTTGATATTCAGGAACTGTTATCAGATAGAGATGTTAATATTGCAAGTTCAACAGAATACTGCGAAAAATGCAGCAAAAATTTGGTGAGTGCCTATGAACAAGTATAATTCTGAGGGTTATTATGACCCTACAGCTTATGAAGCATTATCAAAGGTGGAAGCTGCGGAAAGAAAAGCAAGATACAGACCTTTGGTTTATATCTGCTCACCCTACAGTGGTAATGTTGAGTTTAATGTTACAAATGCCCGTATTTACTGTCGATATGCTTTAAACAATAACTGTATTCCTATTGCACCGCATTTGCTTTTTCCTCAGTTTATGAATGATGAAAAGCCTGCTGACAGAGAGCTTGCAATGTTTATGAATATGGTACTGCTCAGTAAGTGTGATGAGCTTTGGGTATTTGGTGATGTTATATCCAAAGGTATGGGACTGGAAATTGAAAAGGCTGAAAAGAGAAAAATGAAAATAAGGTATTTTCAATATGAGCTTGAGGAGGTTGATGGATTATGAAAATATCAATCGGAAACTCCAGAATGGATAGGCATTGGAATTTACAGGACATAAGCCTTGATGATTTTGTTAAGAGAATATCTCAGACCAAGAGGACTGCTGACACAGTAGAGCAGTTTAAGAAAATGACTAAGGCTCAGCAGGATAGTATTAAGGATGTGGGTGGCTTTGTTGCAGGTGAGCTTAAAGGAGGCAGACGAAAAAAGGATTGTGTTATTAGCCGTTCTGCTTTAACCCTTGATGCCGATTATGCGACTATGGATTTAGTCGATATGCTAGAAATGTTTTATGATTTTCGATGCATCATATATTCAACACATAAGCACACACAGGAAAAACCAAGATTAAGGCTTATTATTCCATTATCAAGGGATGTATCCCCGGATGAATACATAGCCGTTTCAAGAAAAGTGGCAGAGGATATTGGTATGGAGTATTTTGATGATACCACATACGAGCCAAGCAGACTAATGTACTGGGGAAGTACCTCTGCTGACGGTGAATTTTACTTCAAAGACATTGATGGTGAATTATTAAATCCCGATACAATTCTTGGCAGATATAAGGATTGGAGAAATGTATCTGAGCTGCCAGTTTCAAAAAGGCAGCAGACTATTGTTCAAAGGGAAATAAAAAAACAGGCAGACCCTCTTGAAAAGAAAGGTATAGTAGGTGCTTTCTGCCGTACTTATTCCATTACAGAGGCAATAGATAAATTTTTATCCGACACATATAAGCCATCAGTTATGTCAGGAAGATATGATTATGTCCCTGCTGATTCAAGTGCAGGTGGTGTAATCTACGAAGATAAATTCGCATACTCACATCACGCAACAGACCCGGCTTGCGGCAAACTGATGAATGCCTTTGATGTGGTAAGACTTCATAAGTTTGGTGAGCTTGATGCTAATTTCGGAGAAGATACAGACCAGAAAAAGCTGCCATCTTTTAAGGCAATGCAGGAGTTTGCTGTAAATGATGATAGGGTTAAAATTCAGCTTGCAGAAGAGCGAATGGCAGAGGCTCAGACAGAGTTTGATGTTGAGGATGATAGTTGGAAAACGCAACTTGAATATAACAAACAAGGTATCATAGTAAACAATCTTAAAAATCTACTCCTTATTCTTAATAACGATAAGGCTCTTAAGGGCATTGTGTTTAATCAGCTTTCAGACGGTATGGAGATTAAAGGTGAAGTGCCTTGGCAGCACCCTTCTAAGTTTTGGAGAGATGCCGATGATGCACAGCTTACAACATATATTGAGCTTAATTATGGGAATTTTTCAAAGAGAAACTATGATACGGCAGTTACAAAAGCGGTTGATGACCGTTCATATCACCCAATTAGAGAATTTCTTAATGCGTTACCGGAATGGGACAATATAAAAAGAGTTGATACCTTGCTTATAGATTATCTTGGTGCAGATGATAATTCCTATGTTCGTGCTGTAACAAGGAAAACCCTCTGTGCAGCTATATGTCGAGTGTTAAATCCCGGATGCAAGTTTGATACTATGCTTGTATTGAACGGGCCACAAGGAGTCGGAAAAAGCACACTCATTGCAAAGCTTGGTGGAGAGTGGTTTTCAGACAGTTTAAGCCTGAATGATACAAAAGATAAAACTGCAGCTGAAAAGTTACAAGGGTATTGGATATTAGAAATAGGTGAACTTGCAGGACTACGCAAAGCTGAGGTTGAAACTCTACGCTCCTTCCTTTCAAGGCAAAATGATATTTACAGAGCTTCTTTTGGAAGGCGAACAGCACCCCATCTTCGACAATGCGTGTTTTTTGGCACAACAAATGCTGAAAATGGTTATCTGCGTGACACTACAGGTAATCGAAGGTTTTGGCCTGTTAGAACACCCGGAACAGGAAACAAACAATCATGGAATATTACACCGGAGGAAGTCAAACAGATTTGGGCAGAGTGCCTTTACTATGTAAAACAGGGAGAAAAGCTCTATCTACCTAAAGAGTTAGAAGAAACAGCAAAAGCTGAACAACGAGGCGCTATGGAGTCTGATGAGCGCGAAGGATTAGTAAGAGAATATCTTGAAAAATTAATACCTGAAAATTGGGAGGACTTAGATTTATACGACCGCCGCAATTTCTTAAACGGTACTGGGCTTAATGGTGACAAGCCAAGTAACTTAAGACAGCGTACTGCTGTATGCAATATGGAAATCTGGTGTGAATGCTTTGGTAAGGATAGAGGAAGTCTTAAAAAACAGGACGCAAATGAAATAGCTACAATCATGGCTAAATTTGATGATTGGAGAAGGCTCAAATGCAAAAAAAGATTTGGTGATTATGGAATTGTAGTAGGTTACGAAAGAATTAACAGCAACACAAAAAGCTAACGGCAACAATCGGCAACAAAAATGTGTCATCAGCAACATAGACTGTTGCCGATAGGCTGTAAAATGTTGCCTTTGTTGCTGATAAAGGCAACAGCATATAAGTCGCTTAAAAACAAAGGTTTAAGGGGTCTGTTGCCGATGTTGCCGATTAATTCTTATAAGTGTTAATTTATATATAATAGCAGAAAAACACCCGCATATACGCATATACGCGCGTATAAGGGATTTTAAGGCAATCGGCAACATAAAAAAAGGAGGCAAAAATTATAAACGAAAAAACTGTTGAAAGAAAATTAGTTACTGAAGTTAAAAAGCGTGGTGGGTTGTGTCCCAAGTTTGTATCTCCGGGCTTGGTGGGCGTTCCCGACAGATTAGTTTTGTTGAAGTGTGGGAGGTTTGCATTTGTTGAATTGAAGGCACCGGATAAAAAGCCTAGACCGATACAGGTGAAAAGAATAGAACAGATTAGGCAGTTAGGATTTAAGGTATATGTAATTGACAATGTTGAGATGATTGGAGGTGTTCTCGATGAAATACAAAGCACATGATTATCAGAAATATGCAACACAGTTTCTAATTGACCACGATGCTGCAGGTTTATTTCTTGATATGGGTTGTGGCAAGAGTGTCATTACCTTAACGGCTTTATGGGAGCTTGCCTTTGACTATTTTGATATATCAAAAGTCCTTGTGATTGCACCAAAGAGAGTGGCAGAGGATACTTGGAAAAGGGAAATTGAAAAATGGGAGCACTTGAAAGATATTACATACTCTATTGTTCTTGGCGGCAAGGAACAGAGGGAAAAGGCACTAAACAAAAAGGCTTTAATATACATCATAAACAGGGAGAATGTTCCTTGGCTTATAGAAAATTACAAATGGGATTTTGATACGGTTGTAATTGATGAGCTTAGCAGTTTTAAGTCAAACAAAGCACAACGGTTTAAGGCTATGAAAAAAGTAAGACCGAGGTTGAAAAGAATAATAGGTCTGACAGGTACTCCTGCACCAAATTCACTTATGGATTTATGGTCTGAAATATATCTTCTTGATATGGGTCAGAGGCTTGGAAGATATATAGGCGGTTTCAGAGAAAGATTTTTTATCCCGGATAAAAGAAATCGTGAAGTCGTATTTTCTTATAAACCGAGAGAGGGTGCAGAGGATAAGATATATGAGCTGATTTCAGATATATGTGTTTCTATGAAGGCGTTGGACCATATAAAGATGCCGGAGCTTATTACAAACAACATTGTAGCTGAGATGAACAGTAAACAAATGAAGGTGTATGAAAAGTTTAAGTCTGATATGGTTCTAAGTATTGAGGGTAAAGAGCTTGATGCTGTGAATGCCGCAGCCCTGTCAAACAAATTGCTTCAAATGGCAAACGGTGCTGTTTATGATGATAATAAAGCTGTTGTTGAAATACACGACAAAAAGCTTGATGCTTTAGAGGATTTAATAGAGGCAGCAAATGGAAAGCCTGTTCTTGTAGCCTATTGGTACAAGCACGATAAGGACAGGATAATGAAACACTTTCAGGCTGAGGAAATAAACACAACTGATGATATTGATAAATGGAATAAGGGTGAAATGCCTATTGCACTAATTCACCCTGCATCAGCAGGTCATGGACTTAATTTACAGCAAGGCGGCAGTACCATTGTATGGTTTGGACTTACTTGGAGCTTAGAGTTATATCAGCAGCTTAATGCAAGGCTCTACCGACAGGGTCAAAAGGAAACTGTTGTTATTCATCACATAATCACTAAGGATACCATTGATGAAAATGTGATAAAGGCTCTTGAGAAAAAGGATTTAAGTCAGAATTCTCTTATTGAGGCTGTGAAATGGAGGTTGGAAAAATGAATGATGATACGAAATACTTAACATCGCAGGAGGCTTACGAAGCACTGGCAAATGCTATAGTAATACAAGCTGTTAAAGATTACCGAAAGGTATTGATAAGACTTCAAAAGCACCCAAGAAATAGTATGGCTTTAGGAGAGAAAAAGTCATTGCTAAATTTTTTTAAGTCTAATTATTTTTCAATATTGACTAACATAGACTCTGGGCGACTTATTAGTAGAGTGGAACGGGAGGTGCTTAGCTATGACAGCTAAGGAATATTTAGGACAGGCATATAGGATTGACCAAAGGATTAACAGTAAGCTTGAACAGATAGTGTCATTGAGAAGTCTAGCAACTAAAGCAGCATCAACGCTATCCGATGCACCACCAAGTGGTACTCGTAAGGTTCATCGTATGGAGGATATTATTGTTAAGATTGCAGATATGGAAAATGAGGTTAAGGATGATATAGATAGATTGGTTGACTTAAAGAAAGAAATAAACACAATAATTAAGGCGGTAGATAATCCGGAGTGTCAGACTCTACTTGAACTTAGATATATGTGTTTCAAGACATGGGAGGAGATAGCTGTTGAAATGGAGTACACTATTCAACATATATATCGTATAAGAGATAAAGCATTGAAAAAAATTACTGTTCCATCTTAAAAATGATAGGAAATGTTAGTAGATGTTCAAACGCAAATGTGATATAGTTATAATGCGTAGAATAGAATACAGGTTTAAATGTGTTTATTAACGCCCGACACAGAGTTTACTCCTTTCGCTGTGTCGGTTTTTTATAAGGAGTTGAATGAAAAAGGCAGGTGAAAGTGATGCCTAAAAGACCAAACACACCTTGCAAGCACCCAAGCTGTCCAAGGCTTGTGCCTTATGGTACGAAGTATTGTGATGAGCATAAGGCTCTGCATACTGAGGAAGTAAGAAGTGCATATACAAGAGGCTACAACAGACAATGGCAGAAAGCGAGCAAGGCTTTTCTAAATGCACACCCTTTGTGCGAGAAATGCTAAGCTAAGGGAAGATACACCAAGGCAACGGTTGTTGACCACATCATTCCGCATAGAGGTAACAGAGAGCTGTTTTGGAACAGGGATAATTGGCAGGCACTTTGCAAGCATTGTCACGATGTAAAGACAATGACCGAGGATAGAGATATTGAATATAAATATTGATTTTTAAGTACTACGGGGAGGGGGTATCGAAATCTCTGTGAGTAGTAAAAATGCTGACCGCAGCCCCCTCAAACGCATATTTTCGCAAAATTAAAGGGGTGGGATACCCTAAATTTAAAAATTATAATAGAAAAATTACTTGAAACGCTGATAATATCGGCGTTTTTTTGTTGCTCATAATCAGATGTTTTCGCCAAAAAGTATATAAAAAGAGGTGGTTTTGTGACCGAATTACAGAAAAAAATTATATTAAATATGCGTAAAAACGGTGACGGTTATAAAACCATAGCCACAGCAGTTGGGTTGTCAAGAGATGCAGTAAGAGCCTTTTGCAAATCAAGAAATATGGCTGGGTTTGGAAAAGCTGCCTCACTTAATACAAACGAGAGGATACAAGTCGGTGAATTGTGTCTTAACTGCTGTGAACCAATAAAGCAGCCGACCAAAGGCAGACATAAAAAGTTCTGCTCAGAGGAATGCAGACGGGATTGGTGGAAAAAACATCCTGAGAAAACCAAGAGAAAAGAAACTGCTCAGTATCACTTGAAATGTACATACTGCGGCAGGGATTTTGTTTCTTATGGAAATAAGAACAGGAAATATTGCAGTCATTATTGCTATATACACGATAGATTTTATGAAAAGGAGGAAAATCAAGAATGAAAAAGGCTATGGAGTGGAAAACACTTTCTATCACAGATTTAAAGCCTGCAGCCTACAATCCTCGTAAGCAATTAAAAGCAGGAGATAAGGAATACGAAAAGATAAAAAATTCAATTTTAGAGTTTGGCTATGTTGAACCGATTATTGTTAATTATGATATGACAGTTATTGGCGGTCACCAAAGATTAACTGTGTTGAAGGACCTAGGTTATACAGAGGTTCAATGTGTGGAAGTGCATATTGATGACGAAAATAAGGTGAAAGCACTTAATATTGCACTTAACAAAATTACAGGTGCTTGGAATGAACAGCTCCTTGCAGACCTTATTCTTGATTTGCAGAATGTAAATTTTGATGTAGATTTGACAGGCTTTGAGCCTCCGGAGGTTGAACAGCTTATGTCAAAAGTACATAACAAGGATATAAAAGAAGATGATTTTGATGTTGACGCAGAGCTTGAAAAGCCGACTGTAACTAAAAGCGGAGATATATGGCTGCTTGGCAGACACAGACTTATCTGCGGTGACTCAACCTTGCCGGAAACCTACAATGTACTTATGGAGGGCAAGAAGGCAAACCTTGTTGTTACTGACCCGCCTTACAATGTCAATGTAGAGGAAACAGCAGGAAAAATAAAGAACGACAATATGTCTGACGAGGATTTTTATAAATTCCTTTTCTGTGCTTTTACAAATATGGAGCAAAATATGGAGTCTGATGCATCGATATATGTGTTCCATGCAGACACACAGGGTTACAACTTCCGAAAGGCATTTCAGGACGCAGGCTTTTATCTTTCCGGCTGTTGTATATGGAAAAAGAACAGCCTTGTACTTGGCAGAAGTCCTTATCAATGGCAGCACGAACCTTGTTTGTTTGGCTGGAAAAAGGGCGGCAAGCACCAATGGTATTCTGATAGAAAGCAAACCACGATTTGGGAGTATGACAGACCAAAGAGCAGTAAGGAACATCCAACTATGAAGCCTGTGGCTTTAATGGCATATCCTATTAAAAATTCCTCAATGAGTAACTGTATTGTATTGGAGCCTTTCTGTGGTTCGGGTTCAACACTTATTGCTTGCGAGGAAACAAACAGGATATGTTATGCCATTGAGCTTGATGAAAAATTCTGTGATGTAATTGTAAAAAGGTTTATTGAAAAGACAGGCTCCACAGAAAATATATCAGTAATCAGAAACGGGGAAACCATCAAGTTTGATGATTTGGAGGTTGATACAGTTGAATAGTAAATTAACACTCGGCAGCTTGTTTGACGGCAGTGGAGGGTTTCCTTTAGGAGGCTTAATTTCCGGCATTACTCCCTTATGGAGTTCGGAGATTGAGCCTTTTTGTATTCGTGTAACCTCTAAACGCTTACCACAGGTCAAGCACTATGGCAATGTATCTGAGATAAATGGCGGCGAAATTGAGCCAGTTGACATAATTACATTTGGCTCACCTTGTCAAGATATGTCGGTAGCGGGCAAGAGAAGCGGCTTGGACGGTGAGCGTTCTTGTCTTTTTTATGAGGCAGTAAGAATTATAAAAGAAATGAGGTGTAAGACAAATGGCAAGTATCCAAGATTTGTGGTGTGGGAAAATGTCCCCGGAGCATTCTCATCAAACAAAGGCGAGGACTTCAAGGCAGTCCTCTACTCAATCTGCAAAATCAAGTCAGAAACCATTGATGTACCTAAGCCTGAAAAATGGAGCAACTCAGGGTGCATCGTGGCAGATGATTTCTCCCTTGCGTGGAGAGTCCTTGATGCTCAGTATTGGGGAGTACCCCAAAGAAGAAAGAGAATCTACCTTGTCGCAGATTTTGCAGATGAATGTGCCGGAAAAATATTATTTGAGTCCGAGGGCTTGTCTGGGTATTCTGAAAAGAGCCTCTGCTCGTGGCAAGGAACTGCCAACAATCTTGAAAAAGGCATTGGAGCAACAGGCATCAGCATAGACGGATACAATTCGGCTGTGTCTGAAAAGGCATCAACTCTTGGTGTAAACTGTGGTATGTCAACAGGCAGAAACGGTGTTCTTGTATTGAATGACCAAGGTGGCAACCGTATGGATGTTACAGAGGATAAGACCTGCACACTTAGGGCTGAAAGTCATCATCCGCCGCTTGTATTTGAAAACCATAGTCAGGATAGCAGATACACAGGACCCAACGATGTTAGTCAGACGGTAAGTTCTACCTTTGGTATGGGCGGCAATAATCAGCCGTTTGTAGTTGAAACACCAAAATGCTTTGGCATCTGTTCAAAGGACAGCAATTCAATGAAGTCAGCAAACCCTTATAGTGGTTTCTATGAGGCTGACACTACAAGGACAATCGATAGCAGCGGTGGGAATCCAAGCTGCAACCAAGGTGGTATGGCTGTTGTGTGTGTAGACCAAGGCGGCGGTAAATCTTCTTGTAATGTAACGGAGGAGCTTTCACCTACTCTTACTTGTACACACGGTGGAGAACCAGTTGTTGCAATTGAGGGAAATGGCACAAGACCCTCGCATAATGGTGACGGCTACAAGGAAACGGATGTAATGTATACCTTAAATGCTACAGAACAACACGCAGTTGCTGTTCCCACATATTCTATGACAACAGGCAGCTTTATGCAGGTGAACGAGGAGAAAGCACCAACCATTGCTGCAAGAGATTATAAGGATGCACCTCTTGTTGGATTTTCTCAGGA
>CABUWB010000029.1 GCA_902495025.1 uncultured Eubacteriales bacterium | reverse complement strand
TGCCCTTATGTCAAAGGATGTTATTAAAACCGCATATAACGCCCAGTTTGAGATTACATGTATACAGAAATTTTTTAACATAAAACTGGATATTACACAGTGGAGTTGTACGGCGGTTATGGCAGCTGAGCTGGGATTGCCGCAGAATCTTGCTGGAGTGGCGGCGGTGTTAAATTTGCAGGAGCAGAAGGATGCAAGGGGCAAAAGACTTATAGATTATTTCTGTAAGCCATGTAAGCCCACAAAGACTAATGGCGGCAGGACAAGAAACTTACCCGAACATAAGCCTGTGGACTGGCAGATATTCAAAGAATATTGCAGTCAGGATGTTGAGGTTGAAAGAGCTATAAGGGATAAAATATCCAAATATCCCATTGCGGACTCGGAGCAGAAACTTTGGGAATACGACCAAATAATTAATGCAAGGGGTGTAAGAGTGGACTTAAACTTTGTTAAAAACGCCCTCTTGTACAACGAACAGGCTTCTGAAGAATATATGCAGCAGGCAAGGGATATTACGGGTCTTGATAACCCAAATTCTGTTCCACAGTTAAAAATGTGGCTGGAACAGGAAACAGACGTAAAGCAGGAAACACTTACAAAGGCTGACGTTAAGAAAATAATATCACATACGAATAATGACAAGATTAAAAAGGTGCTTGAAATAAGGGAGTCCCTTGGTAAAACCAGTACGGCAAAATATGAGGCTATGGAAAGGAGCGTTTGCTCCGACGGCAGAATAAGAGGACTTTTACAGTTTTACGGAGCAAACCGCACAGGCAGATGGGCAGGCAGAATTGTACAGGTGCAGAATTTACCGCAAAATCACCTTAATAATATTGCCGATGTAAGGCAGCTTGTTTGTGATGGTGATTATGACTGGTTCAGTACACTTTATAATGTGCCACAAACTTTATCAGAGCTTATAAGAACAGCGTTTATACCCTCTGAGGGCAGACGGTTTATTGTATCTGACTTTAGCGCCATTGAGGCAAGGGTAATAGCATATCTTGCTGATGAAAGCTGGAGAATAAAGGTTTTTGAAAATAACGGTGATATTTATTGTGCCTCTGCATCACAGATGTTTGGTGTGCCTGTAGAAAAGCATGGTGTAAACGGGCATTTAAGGCAGAAGGGCAAGATTGCCGAACTCGCCCTCGGATATGGCGGTTCTGTTGGCGCTTTAGTGTCTATGGGTGCTTTGGATATGGGACTGCACGAAGATGAATTGCCGGGGCTTGTTCAGGCGTGGAGGGAGAGTAACGAAAATATTACAAAATTTTGGTGGACGGTAAATAATGCGGCTATATCTGCAATAAAAGGCAAACCTGTTACCATTAAGCATGGTATAAGTTTTTTCAGAGAGAGCGGCATACTGTTTATTAAGCTGCCCTCCGGTAGAAAAATTGCTTATGTAAAGCCAGCAATCGGTACAAATAAATTTGGCTCGGATTCAATTACATATATGGGTATGAATCAGACTACGAAAACGTGGGAACGGCTGGAAACCTTTGGCGGTAAACTTGTTGAAAACATAGTACAGGCTGTTGCCAGAGATTGTCTTGCAGAAAATATAATAAGACTTGAAAATGCGGGATATGAAACAAATTTTACGGTGCATGATGAGGTTATACTGGATGTTCCTGATGGCTTTGGCAGCATTAAGGCGGTTAATGAAATTATGAGCCAGCCTATAAGCTGGGCAAAGGGTTTACCCTTAAAAGCAGACGGTTATGAATGTGATTTTTATATGAAAGATTAAGGCGGTGGTACTGTGAATAAATACGCTATTGCTGTGGCAGATAACAGGTTTCAGACTGTATGGCGCAACATTAATCTGTCATGGGAGCAGATACTTAAAACGCTTGGCCATACGGTACGTACAAATGAAACCGTAGGACGATTCAGAAATATGCCAAAGACAGAACAGGATAACATAAAGGATGTAGGCGGATTTGTAGGCGGGTACCTGAAAGATGGTAAACGCAAAACAGGATTTATCAAGAGCAGGTCGCTTATTACACTTGATGCTGATTTTGCCGCTGAGGATTTTATCGAAGGACTGAAAATGTTCTCCGACTATGCGTGGTGTGTATATTCCACCCATAAGCATACACCCGAGAAGGCAAGATTAAGGCTGGTAATACCGCTGTCAAGAGAGGTAAACAGTGATGAATATGAGGCTGTTTCAAGGAAGGTGGCAGAGGAATTAGGCATCGAGCAGTTTGATGATACTACATACCAAGCACATAGACTTATGTATTGGCCGTCAACCTCAATAGACGGAGAGTTTGTATTTGAGCATGAAAACACAAAACCCCTTGATGTAGAAAAATATCTGTCAAAATATTCTGACTGGAAAGACGTGAGTTCATGGCCCACAAGCAACAGAACAAGTCAGACAAGGCTTACGGCTTTGAAAAAACAGGAAGACCCTATTACTAAAAAGGGTGTAATAGGTACTTTTTGCAGAACCTATACCATAAAAGAGGCTATTGATAAATTCTTGACCGAGGAATATGAGCCATGCACATCGGGTGACAGATACACATATAAAAAAGGCTCAAGCGCAGCAGGACTTGTTATCTATGAGGATAAATTTGCGTACAGTAACCACGCAACGGACCCTGCGGGAGGAAAGCTGTGCAACGCCTTTGATATTGTGAGAATACATAAGTTTTCACAATATGATGATGAGGCAAAGCCGGGTACTCCTGTAAATAAATTACCCTCATTTAAAAAAATGATGGATTTTGTATCTAATGATGATACCGTAAAGCTCAATATATACAATGAGCAGGTGTTGGAGGCACAGAAGGATTTTTATGAAGATGACGTGCCGCAAAAAGATAACGAATGGGTGCTGCAGCTTAAGGTTGATGAGAAAAACGGGTATCTCAATACCATTGATAACCTTGTGATTATCTTAAATAATGACAGTCTTTTGCAGAATAAGTTTGGCTATAATGAATTTACATACAGGTTTGTTATTACGGGAGAACTGCCATGGGATAAGGAGTATCCGAGGGACTGGTCGGATTCTGACGAGGCAAATTTAAGATATTATATGGAAAAAGTTTATGCCATAAAGGGTAAGGACAATATTAAAGATGCGGTTACAATAACTGCATTAAAGAACAGGTTTCACCCTGTAAGGGATTACTTAGGCGGTCTTGTATGGGACGGAAAGAAAAGACTTGAAACAATATTCTGTGATTATCTGGGCGCAGACAACAGCGATTACGTAAAGTTTGTAACAAGAAAAACTCTGGTAGCCGCAGTTGCAAGAATATTTGAGCCGGGTATCAAATTTGATAATGTGCTGACTTTGGTAGGACAGCAGGGATGTGGTAAAAGCCAGATAATAAAACGACTTGCGGGAAAATGGTTTTCAGATTCCCTGACTACTGTGCAGGGGAAAGATGCCTTTGAACAGATACAGGGCTTTTGGCTTATTGAGATGCCTGAGCTGTCGGCTTTGAGAAAAGCAGAAACAGAGGCAATAAAGGCATTTACTGCCAAAGCCGAGGATTCATACAGGGCACCTTATGAGCGGTATGCAACCACAAGAAAAAGGCAGTGTATTTTCCTTGGAACAACAAACAGATACGAGTTTTTAAAGGACCCTACTGGTAACCGTAGATTCTGGCCCATAGATGTACACCCCAATAGAGCCTCAAAATATATGTGGACAGACCTTAATGAAGATGAGGTTGGTCAGATATGGGCAGAAGCGGTGGCTTTATATAAAGGCGGTGAGACTGTTTATATTGATAAGGCAGAGCTTAAACAGGTTGTTGAGGAGGAACAGGAGAAGCATTTTGATATCGACCCCATGACTAACAGCATTATTAATTATCTTGATATGCTGTTACCCGATAAATGGAACGATATGGAAATATACGACAGGCGCAGCTTTATTAACGGCAGTTTTGATTTTGGAGAGGTTAAGGTAACGGGTAAGAACAGGCGTGATAAAGTGTGTGTTATGGAAATATGGTGCGAGCTGTATGGCAGGGACAAGTCTGACTGCAGACAAAGCGACAGCAGGGCTATTAAGGATATTATTATGAAAACTGGCGAGTGGGAAATGAGTAAGTCTACACTCAGTTTTGGAAAAACTTACGGCAATCAAAGAGGTTTTGTAAGAAAAAATCCTCATACAGACCAAAAATAATTTGTATGAGGTTCAAACCTAGTCAATAAGCGGATTCCGACAAAAAAAGTCACACCTCATACGAATTTTCTTTATTAAATATAAAATTAGGTTAATTAGAGAAATAGAGAGAGTAAGACGGATTACCTAAATAGCCTAATTATATATTTATATAGAAAAATTTGTATGTTTGTATGAAATTTGTAGCAAAACCGCTTAAATAAAGGATTTGTGCCTCATACAAATTTTAAGGAGATGATTTTAATGCAGGAGAGCAGCATTGAAAACTACCTCAAACGAAAAGTTAATAACTTAGGGGGTTGGGTAGTGAAGCTTAATTCGGCATCAATGAGGGGATTGCCCGACAGAATGATACTTATGCCGGGAGGTAATATATATTTTGTGGAGCTTAAAGCTCCGGGGAAAAAGCCAAGACCATTACAGGATGCAGTAATTAAAGGGTTAAAGCGGTTAGGCTTTATCGTACTTGTAATTGATACAAAGGAAAGTGCAGGTGAATTTATAAATGGAATACAGGCCTCACAAATATCAGAACATAGCAATAAATAAAATTATTGATACCCCAAGATGTGGATTGTTCCTTGATATGGGACTTGGAAAAACCTCAATTACCCTGACAGCAATTAAACATTTAATGTTTGAGGAGTTTGAAATTAATAAGGTGTTGGTAATTGCACCTTTAAGGGTTGCTGAGGCTACATGGGCGACAGAGGCTTATAAATGGGACCATACAAATGATTTAAAAATATCAAAGGTACTTGGAACTCCAAAACAGCGGAGACAGGCTTTAGCCAAAGAGGCTGACGTGTATATAATCAACAGAGAAAATGTAAAGTGGCTCTGTGATGAACTTAGCTGTATTGGAGGCTGGGACTTTGATATGGTTGTCATAGATGAGTTGTCAAGCTTTAAAAGCGCAAAGTCGCAGCGGTTTAAGTCATTAAGAAAATTCATTCCATTGGCGTCAAGGGTTGTGGGTCTTACAGGTACTCCCGCACCAAACGGATTAATCGACCTGTGGAGTCAGATATATCTGATTGACGGGGGTGAAAGACTTGGTAAATCCATAACAGCTTACAGGGATAAATACTTTAATTCAAGACAGATAACCTCAAATGGGATTTGTACATACGATGCAAAGAAAGGTGCAGAGGCTGAAATAATGCAGAAAATATCAGATATATGTACTTCGATGAAAGCTGAGGACTGGCTTGAAATGCCAGAGCGTATTGATAATATCTGTTATGTTGAGCTTGATGAAAAGGAACAGAAGATGTATGACAAATTTGAGCTGGAATCTTATATGGAGTTTTTGCAGGGGTCGGTGGTTGCATTGACGGCGGCAAGCCTTACAAATAAACTTTTGCAGTTTAGTAATGGCGCAATGTATACAGCCGAAGGCGGTTATGTAAATACCAACAGCAAAAAACTGGATAGACTGGAGGAAATAGTTGAGGATGCAAACGGCAATCCGGTATTGTGTTTTTATTCATATAAACATGATTTGGACAGAATAGCTAAAAAATTTCCATTCGCCAGAAAACTTAAAACCTCTAAGGACATTGAGGAATGGAACTGCGGCAAGATTAAACTGCTGCTTGCACATCCTGCATCTGCAGGTCATGGACTTAACTTACAGGCGGGTGGTAATATAATCGTCTGGTTTGGACTTACATGGAGCCTTGAGCTGTATCAGCAGGCAAACGCAAGGCTTTATAGACAGGGACAGGATAAATCGGTGATTATACACCATCTTGTAACCTTGGGTACTATGGACGAATGTGTTTTAAAAAGTCTGCAGGGTAAAAGAGATGTACAGGACGGTGTTCTTGAATCTTTGAAGACAAAATATGAAAAATGATATAAATTAAGTTTGTGTCTAAAGGAGTGAGATTAATGAGTAAGCCTGTGTACGCTAAATGTGATTATGATTGCTTTAATTGCGGATTTAAGGACTGTATTAATAACGCACCACCAACTGCGGCAGAAAATAAGGTGTTAAAGGAGATTTTAAACGTACGTAAACGTACAGAAACGCGCGGGCGAGTTATAAGAGATAAGGCTGTATGTAATAGGAGTTGTCGCTCCTACTTATTACCTTTTTGAGGACGGTCAACAGGCGGAATATCATCATCACCATAGTCGTCTTCAACGGGTAAATTTTTATCGTTATCTTTCATGGTATCAGTCCTTTCGGGGATAGTATGTGGAGTACAATGTATTTTATGCGGAAAAGTGGAGGAAGAGTATGACAGAAAAAGAACTGAATCAGCTGCATTATCTTAATATTGAAATTATGCGGCTTAAAGGTGAGATTGAGGAACTCGAAGCAAGCAATTACAAGTCACCGCAGATTACGGGCATGCCTTTTGGAAATGGAGTGGGTGACCCTGTCGGAGTAATGGGTACAGAATTGTCAGAAAGAAAAATGCTGCTTAATCTGGCGTGTACTAAAGCCGAAATTGAGAAAAACAGGCTTGAAAGATTTATTGCATCCATTGATGATGCGGAAATGAGGCTGATTATCAGATTAAGGCATATTAATAGCTTTACTTGGGAGGAAATAGGGGCAGAGGTACATATGGAGAGAACAACAGTATCAAAAAAGTATCGCCATTTTTTAAAGAAATCCCACAAATCCCATTAAAAGTATTTTATAATATATGATGAGAATACAAGATGAGTGTTCTCCATTTACAGATTCCTCACCATAAAAGGGCACTGCATTTTATTAATTGATGTGGTGCCTTTTATGCTGCAATAAATTTTTAAGGAGGTGGCATTATGACGGAAAAACAGAAACGATTTGCAGATGAATATTTGATTGACATTAATGCCACCAGAGCATATATGGCGGTATACAAAAACTGCAAATCCGAGCAGACAGCTGCAGCAGCGGCAGCGAGATTGTTAAGAAATGTTAAGGTTAAGGCTTACATTGATGAACAGATTGAGAAGCTGCACTCTGAGAAGATTGCCGATGCACAGGAGGTCATGGAGTATCTTACCTCTGTTATGCGCAGGGAATACAAGGAAAATGTAGTTGTCACGACAATGGAGGAAGTATCTGCTTACGTTCCTGATGAAAACGGTACACCGAGAAAACAGACTGTAAAAAAGGAAACTCCGCAGGTTGTAGAAATACCTGCAAGACTTGCAGATGCAAACAAGGCTGCGGAGCTTTTGGGCAAGCGTTTTAGTCTTTTTACCGATAAAGTAGAGCTTGGCGGTGTTGCAAAGGTTATTTTTGAGGGAGAGGGTGAGCTTAATGAGTGATAAAGAAAAAATAAAGGCAGCAAAGGCATATCTCTTAAAAATAATAGGCTACAACCGCAAAATAGGAGTGCTGCACAGAAATTTACGGTGGTGCAATTCTCATTCGGGTAATAACGCCCATGAACTGCAGAAGGAAATTGATGAGCTTGTTGCAAGGCGGCAGACGATAATTGACAGAATAATGTCGCTTGATGGTGATTGCTCGAGGGTACTCTATCTGAGGTACGCCGAGGGTAATAACATACCGCAGACAAGTATAAAAGTATATTCCAGTGAACGTCAGCTTTTTAGGCTGCAAAGGCAGGGACTGCTTGAAATATATGATAGATATTTAGCTGACGGTGAGGCTGATGACTGACAAGCGCATTTACCTTCCCGACATCATAGGCAAAGGCTACAAGGATTACTGGAATTTCAAGGGGCGTTACAGGGTCTGCAAGGGAAGCCGTGCCAGTAAAAAAAGCAAGACAACTGCCCTTAACCTTATTTACCGCATTATGAAATATCCGCAGGCAAATCTGCTGGTTGTACGCAAGGTATTTGGTACGTTAAAAGACAGCTGCTACACAGATTTAAAATGGGCTATTCACCGCTTTGACGTGGATAGTCTTTTTGATTGCAAGCTCTCGCCCCTTGAAATTACGTACAAGCCAACGGGACAGAAAATTTTATTCAGAGGTCTTGACGACCCACTCAAAATTACATCTATTACCGTTGACGCAGGCTGCCTGTGCTGGCTATGGATTGAGGAGGCTTACGAGATAAGCTCGGAGGCTGACTTTGATATGCTTGACGAGAGTATAAGAGGCGAGGTACCAGAGGGGCTGTTTAAGCAGATTACCCTTACTCTCAACCCATGGAGTGATAAACACTGGATTAAAAGACGTTTCTTTGATACTGAAAGCCCCGATATTCTTGCCAAAACTACAAACTATATGTGTAATGAGTGGCTTGACGAGGCTGACATAAGAGTTTTTGAGCAGATGAAAAAGAACAATACTCGCCGTTATCAGGTTGCGGGTTTGGGCGACTGGGGAATTACGGACGGTCTTGTATACGAAAACTGGCGGGAGGATAAGGATTTCGACTTGAACAAAATCAAGGAGATACCGGGTATACAATCGGTATTTGGCTTAGATTTTGGTTACACAAATGACCCTACAGCGTTATTCTGCGGTATGGCAGACACAGTTAATAAAAAGCTGTATGTGTTTGATGAAATGTATGCAAGAGGGTTATCCAATGAACGCATTGCGGAGCTTATAATTACCAAAGGCTATCGTAAGGAAAAAATAAGAGCTGACTGTGCAGAGCCTAAGTCAATTGACCGCCTGCGTGAGCTTGGCATATCTCACATAAGGGCGGCACGCAAGGGCAGGGACAGTATTTTAAACGGTATTGACCTTATACGGGACTATGAGATTATCATAAATCCCGTATGCAAAAATTTTACTGATGAGATAAGTCAGTACGCATGGGATAAGGACAAGCAGGGCAGTACAATAAACAGACCTGTTGATGAACACAATCACCTTATGGACGCTATGAGGTATGCAATGGAGACTTTAGGCAGGGGAGATACATTCAGCTTTGAATAAGGAGTGGAAATATGCTGATAGACAGGACAAAGGAAATTATAAACAGAATATGGCGGGGTGCAGAGCATATATCCGATGAGGAATTTTTTGCGAGGGAGATACAGCAGTGGTTAAACTCCCCTCACAGATTAAGTCTGATTTGCGGTTATAATTATTATATAGGTAAACACGATATACTGCACAAAAAGCGTACCGCAATAGGCGAGGGCGGCAGACGTGTTATAATTGACAATCTGCCAAACAGCAGGGTAATTGACAACAGGTATGCTACACTTGTAAACCAAAAGACCAATTATCTGCTTGGCAAGCCTGTTACAATACGCACCGACAACAAAAGATACGGACAGCTGCTCGGGGAGATTTTTAATAAAGGCTTTATGCGCCTCATGAAAAATGTTCTGAGGGAGAGCCTGAACGGCGCTGTTTCGTGGCTGTATGTTTACCGCAGTGAGGATATGCTCAAATTTAAGCTTATACCCGGTTATGAGCTGCTGCCATTCTGGGCAGACAGGGAGCATACACAGCTTGATTGTGCCGCAAGGCTTTACAGCGTTACTGAGTATGAGGGCAAAAGACCTGTTGCAAGAAATATGGTTGAGCTTTATAAAAAGGACGGTGTATACATATATGAGCTGTCGGGCGGTAAACTTAAACCTGTCCTTAATAAAGGTGACGAGGATAATTTCAAGCCTTATTCGACAGGCACAGGTGTTACGCAGTGGGAGAAAATTCCGCTTATACCCTTTAAATATAACGGCAGTGAAACACCACTTATAAACAAGGTCAAGAGCCTGCAGGACGGTTTAAATGTGCTTTTAAGTAATTTTCAGGACTGCATGGAGGAAAATGTCAGAAACACCATACTTGTAATTAAAAATTATGACGGTGAGAATTTGGGGCAGTTCAGGCAGAACTTAGCCACCTATGGTGCGGTTAAGGTAAAGACGGTGGACGGCTCACAGGGCGGTGTGGAAACGCTGAATATTCAGGTTAATGCCGATAATTACAAGGCAATAATTGACCTGTTCAAAAAGGCTATTATTGAAAACGGCATGGGATATGACGCAAAGGACGACAGACTAAGCGGAAATCCCAATCAGATGAATATACAGAGCATGTACAGCGATATTGACCTTGACGCAAATGAAATTGAAACGGAGTTTCAGGCAGCACTTGAACAGCTTCTTGAACTTATCAACATTTATCTTGTCGATACAGGTAAGGGAAGCTACAAGGGCGAAAATGCCGAGTTTATATTTAACAGGGATATGCTGATTAATGAAGGTGAGGTAATTGACAACTGCCTTAAGAGCAGGGGCTTGTTAAGTGATGAAACCATACTTGCACAGCACCCTTGGCTTGGTGATGTACAAAAGGAAATGGAGCGCCTTGCAAAGCAGAACAGCGACACATACGACCATACTTTAAAGGGTGGTGGAGATAATGCCGAATAAGGACTACTGGATTAAACGGCAGGAGGACTTACAGAACAGCTTTATGGATAAGGCGGAGGATTACACTGCTGAAATTGAAAAAGGCTACACAGCGGCAATAAAGGAGCTTGAAAAGCAGATAGCCGTATGGTATCAGCGCTTTGCTGATAATAACGGTATTGATATTGTTACGGCACAACGTATTTTGAATAATAAGGAGCTTGCGGAGCTTAAATGGGACGTGCAGGAGTACATAAAGTATGGCAAGGAAAATGCTCTTGACGGCAGGTGGATGAAGGAGCTTGAAAACGCCTCCGCAAGGGCGCATATATCAAGGCTTGAAGCATTGAAGCTGCAGGCAAGGCAGCAGATTGAACAGCTTTACGGCGGCAGAGAACAGAGCGTAAGAGAGCTGACGGGAAATGCCTACAAGGGCACTTTGTATGGTACAGGCTATGAGCATTTTTGCAGGACAGGCATTGAAACATACTTTGACAGGATTGATGAAAACAAGCTTAATCAGATTTTGAATAAAGCTTGGACGGTGGATGGCAAAAACTTTTCAGAGCGGATATGGGATAATAAGCAAAAGCTAATCAACACGCTAAATAATGAGTTTGTAAGGGCATTAACCACAGGTGAAAGTCCCGATAAATTATCTGCCAATATTGCAAAGACAATGAAAGCGGATAAAAGCTCGGTGCAAACACTTGTATTAACAGAGAGTGCTTATTTTGCCACAAAAGGGCAGACGGATTGCTATGCACAGCTTGATGTTGAGGAATATGAAATACTGGAAACGCTTGACAGCACTACCTGCGAAGTGTGCGGCAGTTATGACGGCAAACATTATCCTGTAAAAAGTATGCAGGCAGGCGTTAATGCACCGCCGTTTCACCCACGCTGCAGAGGCACTACCATACCATATTTTGATGGTGAATTTACCGAGGACGAAAAGAGAGCCACTAGAGGTCAGGACGGTAAAACGGAGTATGTTGACAATATGACCTTTGAGGAGTGGAAGGAGAAATACGTTGACAATTCCGACGGAAATGATATAATGAAATCAGAGGAGAACATTATGTCGTTAGAATACCAAAGATACGGTCGCAATAAGAATACACTTATAAACAGCACATATATAAATAGTGGAGAATATCGTAATAAATTTGATAAAATTACAGATAATAAAAAGGTAAATCGTGTTCTGTATTCCAAAGCAAAGGAAGTGTTGGAGCATAGAAGCGGTACAATGCTGGAAGATATGTACTGGGTTGATGGAGATACGGGAAATATTGTCTTGAGTGCTTTAGACGAAAAAACGGAAGGCATGATATACTATACTGATTCTATCAAAAAGGCAATAAAAGGGAAAGATAATCTTATAACATTACACTCACACCCTAATAGTATGCCTCCGAGCATTGCCGATTTTAATTCGGCATATAATCATAAATATAGGTTGGGTATGGTAATTTGTCATAACGGAAGGGTTTTCTGCTATTATTCAAATCAAAAGATAGAAGCAAAATTGTATGATATATATGTAGGTCAGTTTATTAATGAAGGTTTAACAGAGTTTGAAGCACAGATAAAAACGCTTAAAATATTAAGTACATCTTATGATATTGATTTTTGGGAGGTGGAATAAATGAAAGAGGAATATTTTGAAGATGACAGACCAAGAGATTATACAAAATATATAAATATGTCGGAAGAAGAAAGAAGGGCTGAAATTGTCCGTCTTGAGGCAGAAGCCAGAAAAGAGCGTGACCGTCTTAGGCGTGAAAGAGAGTTAGCTACGGTATAATGTGTTTAAAAGCACTTTTGATTAAATTCAGAGGTGCTTTTTTATTGCAAAATTAAAAGAATTTTACACGAATTTTATGCGAACATTATTCTAAATTTCTTTTAAAATTCGCATAAATTTAATTTTATTCGAATTCTACTTATAAAAATAATATTTTTTTACGTTAAGGTCCTTGATACAAGGGCTTTTTTAGTGCAATGAAAGGGGGTATTTAAGTGCTTAAGTTTATAATAACAGGGCAAACAATAAAAAGGGCAGACACTGATAAGCTTGTGCAGTATGCGCAGGAGTATCCTGAGGCGGACTTTACTTTTGACAGCGACTGGGACGGACTTGAAAAAACGGCGCAGTGGAATATGGTAGATGAAACCTATGACACACCAATAAAAGACGGCAGGGCTTTGGTGCCTTGGGAGCTGCTGCGGAGCAGAGGCGTACTTAATGTGAATGTTGTTGGAGTTGCCGAAAACAAGATTATTACAACAAATACGGTGAGT
>CABUWB010000028.1 GCA_902495025.1 uncultured Eubacteriales bacterium | reverse complement strand
GAAAGGTCTCTGGAGGGTATAACTGCCGTCCTTGATTGTTTCCTGTGATGGTGCTACGCCGTCAAGCTGAAGCGTCTTAACTGTATCGTCAATAATATCAATTGACACATAGCCGATTGCGCCTGGTGTTGACGCTACCTTTGCCATTACCGCACCTGTTGAGTCAATCTCCTGTGCATACTTGCACTGGTCAGCAATGTCAAGGATTTCCTCAAATGCGCCTCTTGTACCGGAGCTTGCCTCACGACCGATAACTACAATCTGTGAGTCCTCGCCGCCTAAATCCTTCCAGTTTGTAACTGCGCCTGTGTAAATCTGCTTTAACTGCTCTGTTGTTACGTTGTCAACTGTTGTTGCTGTGTTTGTTACAACACCGATACCGTCAATTGCTACAATGTTTTCAACAAGACCCTTTGCCTTTTCCTCGTCCTTTAAAGCTCTTGATGAGTTGCCGATGTCAACAGTGCCGTTTGATACAGCCTCAATGCCTGCGCCAGAGCCAGTGAACTCAACTGTGGCTGTTACCTTTGGATACTTTGCCATAAAGCTCTCGTTAAGTGCGTTTGCAAATTTCTCCATTGAGGTTGAGCCGTTCATTGTGATTGTACCCTCAACATTCTCGTTTGAGCCTGTTTCGGTGTCCGCACTCTCCTCTACAGGTGCCTGTGCCTGCTCCTGTGTCTGTGTTTCGCCTGTCTGCTCTGCTGCTGTGCCGCAACCTGTAAATACACCTGCCATAACCATAAGTGATAAAGCAATACCAACTAATTTTTTCATTTTAAAAATCTCCTTCTTAAGCGGATAAACCGTCTGTTTTTTGTTTTACAAGGCTGATTATAAGCCGTATTGCAGGCGCTATCTATCACATATTTGTTTTATGTTTGTAAAGTGCGGGTAAAATAATTTTGGCGGCATTACAGAAATTTTACTTATTTTTTACACAAGAGCTGACTGATATATGCACAAAAAAAGGTACACACGATTTTATCGTGCGTACCGTAAAAAAACGAATTTTTTATTCCTCTACAGACATTTCGCCGTACTGGTTGCTGCCCTCCTGGCTTGGCTGACAAGCAAGAACAATGTACCAGATACAACCTACAATAGGGATGAGTGATACTAAAATCCACCAGCCGCTCTTGCCGATGTCATGCATACGTCTGATACCGATTGCAAGGCTTGGCAGGAGAATTGCAAGGCTGTAAATGCTTGTTACAATGCTTGCGGCATCACCAAGGATAAGACCTGCAACAAAGCCGATAACAAAAGAAACAATAATATTGAAAAGTACAAACATCCAATACTGCTTTCTTGTGTCCCTGCCTTTGAAATTTGCATAATTTTGAAAAGCTCTTACATAATAATTCATTTAAGTAAGCCCCCCTGTAATAATTTATTTCAAAAAATATTTTATAGTAAAACAAGAGGATTGTCAATAATTATGCAGTTTTTCAGCTTTATGCACAAAAAAAGCAAAACATTTTCACTGTTTTTCATAAAATGCTTATTTATACGCAGGCAGAGTAACCGTTGCCACACAGCCGCCCTCCGCCCTGTTTTCAAGGGTAAGATTACCCTTATACTCGGCTGCAATTTTTTTGCATATTGCAAGCCCCAGCCCCATGCCGTCAGCCTTGCTTGTAACAAAGGGTCTGCCAATAACGGCGGCAATGCTTTCATCAAGTCCCCGTCCGTTGTCGGCAATACTCACGAGGGCGGTATTTCCCCTTTTTTCAATGCTGGTAAGTATGCTGCCCTTATCCTCCACAGCCTCCACCGCATTTTTAAGTAAATTAAAAAACAATATACACAGCTTGCTGTAGCCTGCCACCACACAAACCTCATCTCCTGTCGTTTCTATAATAAACTCCACTCTTTTGCCGCCTGTTACGTGGTACTCGTCAATCACGTCGCAGAGCAAATCCTCCAGATAAATTATACAGCACTCCTCCCTTTTATCCGTAAAGCCCGATAAAAGTGCATTTATCCTGTCAAGCTCCCTGTAAATAAGCTGCAAATGGCGCTCCTCCTCTTTCCCCTTGAGGGCGGCGCTTATCAGGTCAAGGTTTGAGCGTATCAGCTCCAGCGGATTTTTCACCTCATGCGCAAGCGCTGCTGCCGCCTCCTTTTCACCGCTCATAATCACTCCTTGGGGAGCTTCAGCTCCATGCCTACATAAAGCCTTGACGGGTCATCAATGCCATTAAGCTCCATAATTTCGTCCACCCTGCTGCCGCTGCCGTACTCGTTTTTACATATTTTAAGTATGGTGTCGCCCGACTCAACTGTGTAGAGGGTATATTCCTCCTGCTTTTGTGCGCTCTGCATAGTGGTTGTCTGCGTAGTTGCCTGTGTTGTACTCTCGCTTACGCTCTGTACCTGTGTAGTCTGTGTGTTGTTCTGTGAGGCAAACACGCTCTGCACGCCGTCAATATCGTTCTGCATAAGGGTTATTTTCTGCTCCAGCGTGCTTATTCTCTCATCACTGCGTATAAGCCCTGCGCCCATTACAAAGCACACAAGCAGCATTACAAAGCTGACGCTGCCAAGCAGATTGGACAGCCTTTTCTGCTCGGCAAAAACCTTACTCCTTGCTCTGCCGCCCTCGGGGCGTACCGTCCTTGCCAGCTTTTCGTCCGTTGTAGGCTCGTCCGCCTTTGATGCGGTATCCTCCTTTACGACAGCCTTTATCTTGTTTTCAAGCATATATTCGTGCATGCCCTCGTTTTTTTCGTAGTAGACAAGGTAACCCCTTACGGTTGAAAAGGTTTCACTCTGGCTGTCCCACTTAAAAAAGCTGGTCAGCTTTTCGGCAGGGTCGTTTAAAAACAGCACCCTTAATCCCCTGTCGGCATTTTTGCGCTGATAATCCATAATGCCGTCGCTTAAATAGTCCTCAAAGCCCGGCTGTATGTACGCCCAGCCGACAATTTCCAGACCGTCAAAGTAGAGGTCAAGCTGCTTTTTTGCATACTGCCATGTTTTTTCGGTAAGCTCGGTTATGCCGCCACGTCTTACCGCATACTTGCCCTGTATAACACCGCTTATAAAAAGCACCTTTTCACCGTCAGCCTCACACGCCCTGCCCACAAGCAGCGCCGCCTTCTCCCTGTTAGGCTCCCATGCGGCGTACTGCTGGAGATATGTACACGCATAATCCTCCATGTATATACGCTCGTCGCCTGTAATGCTGCCTATCTGCCTTACATTTGAGGGTAAAATTGTTTTTTCCTCATTCATAATTATCATCCTTTCTTCATAGGTATTAATATTGTCAGTTTGAATAATAGCACCCATCAGACGAAAATATTGTTAAAGCGTGTCGGCGTATTCCAAAAATCGTAATACATATTTTTGCAAAAAATACGAAAAATGATAAGAGAACATCGAAGGGAGATAACATAAATGCAGACCTCCAGACTGGTTTATTATATAAATCCGTACGACAAGCACCCCGTACAGTCGCTTACAAGCCTGATAAGCGCACGTATGCCGCAAAATACCATGCCTGTTGTGCTGTGCATAGGCTCGGACAGGCTTACTGGCGACTGCTTGGGGCCGATAACAGGCAGCAGGCTTTCATCAAGGCTTGGCGGCAGGGTAAGCGTTTACGGCACGCTTGAAAGCCCCGTACACGCACTTAACCTGCGTGAGGTGGTGGAAAAGATAAATAAAAGCCACGCCGACCCCTATATTATTGCCGTTGACGCCTGCCTTGGCACGCATATAGGCTCGGTTACGCTCTCCGAGGGCAGCCTTGTGCCTGGCGCAGGGCTTAATAAGGCGCTTTCCGCTGTGGGACAGCTCTCAATTACGGGCATTGTAGGCTCATGCCATGGCAATACGCTTAACAACCTGTCAACTGTACGTCTTGGCAGCGTGATAAGCCTGTCCGAGATTATAAGCACCGCACTTGAAAACTCCCTTACCGCCGCCATTATGCGATAAATTTGTTATTTATGGTTGACTATTCCTCTTTTTTTGGTTATTATTATAATAATGATGAAATTCAAGGAGGATTATTATGACATTTGCAGATATTACACTGCTGGTTTTACTGGTGGTTGTACTTTTGGTGGCGGGATTTTTCTTTTTAAACCGCTGGGCTTACAAAAAAATGGACGAGCAGCAGGCTGTTATCAATCAGCAGAAGATGACACAGACAGCCTATATTATTGATAAAAAGCATGACAAAATAACAAATGTGCACATGCCGAAAATGGTTATGGATAACCTGCCAAAGCGTGCAAGGCTTATGAAAATGTACTTTGCACAGGTGAAGATTGGACCGCAGATACTTACACTTATTTGCGATAAAAATGTGTATAATGCACTTCCGCTTAAAAAGAGCGTTAAAATTGAGATTGCAGGTCTTTACATTGTAAATGTTGTGGGTATGAAATCCGCTGACGAAATGAAGAAGATTGCTAAAGAGAAAAAGGCTAAGGAAAAGGCTGAAAAGAAAGCCGCTAAAAAGAAATGAAGAATTTATGGGCTGTTGAGTAAAACAACAGCCCTTTTTAATTTTTATATCTTAAATTTAAAACTCAGCTTTGTAAAGCTGGGAAAATTATGTTACTTTTCTGCGAGAAAAGTAACCAAAAGCGCCGCTTTTCCGACGCGCGGGCGCGGCTTAGGGTGGGGAACGCCCACCCTAAGAACCCCATTCAGCACAGGCGGCATTTCAAAAAATCTGTTTAACGCTTTCTGTACAAGCATAGAAAGCTACAGATTTTGTGAAATGCTTGTACCAAAAGCAAGCGTAGTTGTTTGCTGTAGTACGCTTTGCGAGATGTTTCCAACACTATAATATAATGTTAGGTTTGTGCTATATTTAAAAATATTAATAGTTACCTGAAAAATACCAGCTAAGCAAACTAAATATAACCTATAATTTGAAATAACAATATCAAAATATGGATATAGTGCCGTAGGCAACTAAACACTAACCTATACCAACACATAGTAAAATGAACCGCCCCAAAATCCTTAGTGGCTATGCAACAGCCACGTTAAAAGGGTTTTGGGGCGGTGGTGTTTGTGCCGCAGAGTGGGGTTCTTAGGGGTTAAACCCCTAAGTCGTGCCCTCCGCTTCGAAAGTAGGAGCGCTTTTGGTTACTTTTCTCGCAGAAAAGTAACATAAGTTTCCCAGCTTTACAAAGCTGAGTTCTGCTTGTTTCTTCATAAGATAAACAACTTACGCCACCCTTTTTACAATAATCAGCCTTTGTCCATGATAAATCAAATCGGGATTTTCAATATCGTTTACGGCAGCAATATCTTCCACAGTGGTATTGAATTTTTTAGCAAGCTTCCACAGTGTATCCCCCTTGCGCACAACATAGAGGGTAATGCTTGCAAGTGAGTTAAGGTATGCCTTATCAATATCCTCAATCACAACATCATCAACAAGGCTAATTTCCCTTGTATCCTCTGCCATGGCGTGGATATTTATAACGCAGCGCACCTCAACCTCTCTGCCCGAAAGCATATTAAAGCCGATATGCTCCAGCTGTGCAGTTACGGTGCAGTCCATACCGCTTTTTGCGCCGTTAGCCTGTGCGGTATGTTTAAAAGGCACCATACCCTTGAAACAGTAAACAGGCATATCGTCATTACCCGTAACGTACAGAATATCCGCAGCAACTGCGCCCTCAACCTCAATTTTACCATCGGATATTTCGGTATAGTCGATATAAGGCTTGCCCTCGGTGCGGTAAATCTGGAGCATATCGGGCGCCTTATCATCAAGGGTAACAACCTCCTTAACAGGACACTGGCTTATATTTTTGGCGGCACATACGCTGCACACCACCGTTTTTTCGCAAAGGCGTGCGCTTTTATTAATTATGTACACATCCTCAAGCACCTGTGCGTCAACATTCTCCCTTGCCTCGGTATTGACCTCTATTGCGGCGTCAACATCGGCAACACGCATTTCGCCGTCCTCATCAGCGCTTGTATTAACGGAGTTTTCTTTGAGCATAAGCGCAACATCACAGAGCATATCACCTGTTACGCCCTCTGCCTCAATCTCGCCCCTGAAAGGAATTGTACCCTCGTAAAGTTCCATTGGGTTGCTCTCGCCCTCGCCCTTATAGATAAGCGACACATTAAGGTCGCCCGAAATACGCACGCTGCCGTCGCCGCACCTGTAATCAACCGAGCTGACTTTTAAATCGCTCTCGATTACCTCGCCGATATTGGGCTTGCCCATTGGCAGTGTAAGTGAATCCCTTACGGTAAAAATATCCCTGTGGTGCAGTACAGCCTGCTCGGCATTTATCTTTTTAAACCGCTGGTGGTTAAGCGGAACGTCCTCGATAGATGACACATAGCTGCATTCCGCCTGCTCCCTCACGCACATATCAACATCGGTTATGACCTTGTATTTAAGCTTGCGCTCATTTATAGGCGTACAGCTATGTACGGTGCTTGTGCAGCTCATATAAGGCGTCATGCCCTCTGCTGCGCCCTCAATATTGACAAAGTCGCTTACGGGCATATCGTATGTAAAGCCATGCACGCTTTTGCCCTCGCCGCCCGATAGGTACATACCCTTGATTTTAAGCACGCCGTCAAAGCTGACCCTGCCATCGCCCACCCTGCACTCATTCGGGATAAGCTCGGCATTGCATTTAAGCAGAGTACCAATATCCGCCTTACCCTCTGCAAAGGTTATTTCGCCCTCGGACATAAGCTGCATGAGCGTACTGCCCACCTTTCTGTCAACAACAATACTTTCCCTGTTTATAAGCATTAAAAAACCTCCCGTTTGCAAGATATAATTTCTTATAAGCAATTATATTCCGCTGGGGGAGGTTGTATGAAATTATTTATTCCTTCTCATCTAATATTTTTTCTACCTCTGGTCTTAACTCTAGGAAGAGCTTTGCAAGCACAGGGTCAAAATGACTGCCTGAGGATTCCTCAATTATCTTGAATGCCTGGTCGGCTGTCATGGCTGCCTTATAGCAGCGCTTTGAAACAAGTGCGTCAAATACATCGGCAATAGCCATAATCCTTGCGCAGAGCGGAATATTATCACCCTTAAGACCTGCGGGATAGCCCTCGCCGTTCCACTTTTCGTGGTGTCCCTTTGCCACCTCTGCCGCTATGTCAATATACTTTTGCTGCTCAATATTGCCAAGCACCTCGCACACAATTCTGCCGCCCTGTGCAGCATGGTCCTTAATGCTTTCAAACTCCTCGGGAGTAAGCTTGCCCGGCTTTTTAAGTATGCTGTCGGGTACGGCAATTTTGCCTATGTCGTGCATTGGTGCAGCCTTAACCATAAGCTCGATATATTCATCGGTAAGCACGTCCTTGCAGTAGCCCGCCTTTTGCGCCGCCCTTGCAAGCAGCTCAACATATTTGCTTGTACGCTTAATATGTCCGCCCGTATCGCCGTCCCTGTTTTCAATAAGGTTAGCCATACCGATAATGGTATTGTCCTGTATTTCAAGCATACGCTGGCTGCGTTCAAGCAGCTCGCCTGTTTTTCTCTCAACCTCTTTTTCAAGGTGATTTTTATACTTTTCAAGCCTGGAGGTTATGTTCATGCACAGCAGCAGACTAACTGCAACCGTTATAATAATACAAATTATACACAATGCCTCACTTACGTTGGAGTAAAAAATAATTTTATCCATACGTGCCTTGCTCTCTGCCATTTCATCGTCGGTAAGGCGTTCCATATCGGCAACGCTTTTATTGATGTTGTCAAGGTAGGCAGACATAACGGTATTGATGTAATACTCCGCCGTAGCCGTACTTCCCTGCCTGCTCATTATGAAAACATTGTCCACATTTTTAAAATAGCCTATTGCGTCTGAATAAACCTCATGATACAGCTGCTCACGCTTGCTGCCTGACATATTTCGCTTAATTATGGCAAGCTCGGCTCTGATACTGTTATTAAGCTTGGTTTCCTTTTGTTCAATCTGCTTTTTTTCCTCAATATCCTGCGAAAGGACATGGCTTGACACAAGCGACTGATGGCGGTAAATCATACTGCTTATTTTGGTCATGTGCAGGCTGTTGTCAATGCAGTCCTCAATCATAATGGTATAATTTTTGGACATAACGCTGATGTTATACTTCATCATCAGCATACCTGCGATACCCACAATACCAGTAATAAGCACAAGAATTAAAATTTTTAAGGAGATATTTTCTATTCTTCTCAATCAGCCAACCCCCTTTGAGGTAATGCCGTCAACCATATCATCAAGCAAAGCTTGCAGTGGTCTGTTATCAGCATTGCCGCCTGCTATTGTTATGCCGAAAATAGATGCAGGGTCCCAGAAGGTATCTGCAACACTCTGCGTATAGCCGTATGCGGACTGCTCCGCAAGTGCCGAAACGGCAGGTGATGACTGAATTTCCTCTGATTTTGCCGCATTTATGTTTGACGGACACTCGCCCGTAACCTCAAAACGCCTTAACTGGTTTTGCTCGTTTGTAATTCTGCGTGCAAGGCGCATAGCCCACTGGGGATTTTGGGTATAAGCGTTTACGCCAACCAGCTTGTAGCCTGCAAAGCTGCACATCTGCACCTGTCTGCCGCCTACGGTATACTCGGGCAGCTTAACTGCCGCATAGTTATCACCAAACGCATCTTCAACGTATGACGCATTCCATGCGCCGTTTACGCCTGCAATAATGCTGCCGTCCTCAATGCCGCTTAAAAAGAGGGAGTCAGTGCAGTTAATAAAGCCGTCATGCTGTGCAACAGCCAGCATTGCCTGTGCAACCTGCTCGCCTGTAATGTCGGTATCTGTTGCATTCCAGTTGCAGTGGTTTGTAACTCCGTCCTCATTACATTCAAGCTCCAGACCTGCGCCCTTGAAAAATGAGTATATGTACCAGCCGCTTGAAAAATCCATTGCCACCTTTTTGCCGGATGATGCTGCAATTTCCAGTATTTTATCAAAGCTCTTAACGTCCTCATCGGTAAAATATGATGAGTTGTAGTATAAAAAGTAACCGTTGCCAGCTGTTTCGGGATAGGCTACAAGCTTGCCCTCACGCATGGCACTGCGGCATACACCCGAATCCTCACCGCCGTTTTCGGCAATAATATCAGCCGCCTCGTCGGTTATTTCAAGCAGAGCGCCTGCTCTCCACAGCTCCTCTAACTGGTCGTCGGCAAAGGTGTATATGTCTGCCGCCGCCTGCGGATTTTCAAGCACTGTTTCCTTACAGGTCATCTCACTTTCGTTGCTTACCGTAATGTCAAACTGTGCCTGTGAGGCATACTCTGCCTTAAAATCGTCTATTATTTCATCAAGCAGCTCATTGCCCCGCTCATCGCTCCATAACGACAGCTTTACAACAGGCAGCTCCTCCTTGTCCTTTTTTCCACAGCCCACAGGTATACATAGGACTACGCCTGCGGCTAAGATTAATGCGGTTATTCTTTTTAAAACGGATATTTTCATTCATAAATCCCCCCGTTTCCCTATTATATTATTTATATTATAGCATAAATAGCTTGATAAGTAAATATTTTATCGAAAAGTTGTAGGTATAACTTTTGTTTAAGAGGCAAAGGAATGTAAATTAGAGTTTATACGACAACCACTATACTGAACACCAACTTGTAGGGGCGGATATTATCCGCCCGAATTTTAAACATATAACTATGGTTGACGGGCGGCAGATTGCCGCCCCTACGGTAAATCCATACGTTATTGATTTGAATGTTGGGTTGTTAATGTTACCCCATAAACATTAATTTATATTAAACAAAAACAGGGCTATCGCAAAATTAATGCGACAACCCCATTTTTTATCCAAGCTCAAGCTCAACATAATAAATATCGTTGCCGTTATCCTCAATTACTCTTTTTACATCGTCAAAGGAGATAAAAACGGTAGCGGTATTATCGTTTGGGTGAAAGGCAAGGCATTTTTCGCCTTTCAGCTTTTTATCAAAAATAATTTCAACCTTACAGTCGCTGTCGTTAATAACGCCAAAGGGTGAAACGGAGCCGGGCTTTAATTTAAGGCAGTTCCACAGTCTTTCCTCCGAGCCGAAGCTAAGACGTGAGCAGCCTATCTGCGCCCTGACGCTTTTAAGGTCAACCTCGGTATGGTCCTCTGCCACAAGCAGAAAATGCCGCCTGCCCTTTTCGTCCCTCAAAAAGAGGTTTTTACAGCCTACGCCCTTATCAAAAGCGCCTATTGCGTCAACCTGCTCAATGGTATAGACCGCCTCATGCTCCTTAACCTCATATTTAATACCCATTTCATTCAGCTTGTCATAGACAGGCTGCTTAATTTCATCATTCATTATTATCACCAAGTCCAAGTCCAAGTTCCTTTTCAATAAGTCTGTCAATAAAGCTGCCAAGCCCAAGCTCCATGCCAAGCGCCTTAACCGCATTAGGTATAAGGCTCTGCGCCGTCATACCTGGGAGGGTATTTACCTCTATAACGTAAACCTGTTCCTCCACAAGTATCATATCAACACAGGCATAGCCACGACAGCCAAGCAGGGCAAACGCCTTTTTTGCAATACCCTTTATTGTAGCCTGCATATATGGCGGCAGATTGCTTATGCCGCCCGACCACTCCTTATCCTCATACTTTGCCTTGTAGTCAAAAATGCCGCCGCTTTTGTTAATATCAAGCACCGATATAACCTCTGGCTCGCTCTCGCCCTCAATTACGGCACAGGTTACCTCTCTGCCAGAAATATATTTTTCAACAAGGGCGTCATCGTCAAATTTTTCAAAAATGCTGTTTATTGCTCCGTTAAGCTCATCGGCATTATTTACTATGGCAATGCCAAGGCTGGAACCGCCGTTATTTGGCTTTACAATAAGCGGATAGCCTGTCCTTGCGGCGCTCTCGTCAATGGTGGGGTTAGGAACAGTGCTGCCTCTGCGCACGCAAAAGCCCTCAATTACGGGTATATGTGCGCTCTCCATAACGGTTTTGCAAAGTGCCTTATCCATGCACAGTGCCGATGCCGTTACGCCGCTGCCCACAAACGGAATACCAAGGCAGCTTAATACACCCTGTACACAGCCGTTTTCGCCCTTGCCGCCATGCAGGGCAATTAAGACAATATCGGGTCTGTCCGATAAGAGCCTTTCAATCCAGCTGCTGTCATTTATTGGTATATCGTAGCAGCTTACGGTGTATTTGTCGGTATCAAGCGCCGATACAATGTTGTTTGCGGAGCGGTAGGAGATTTCCCTCTCTGCCGAGCTGCCGCCCATAAGTACGCCTATCCTTATTTTGTTTGACATTTTAAATTACATCTCCAGTTTCTTTATATTTCGATTTCTCTGAGCTTTTCCGCACCGACCTCGGGCAGGACGGAATTTATGTAGCAGCCTGTGCTGAACTCAAAGCCTGCCATGTGTCCTATGCGTGGGAAAATCTGCGCATAGAAATGAAAGCACTCCTTATTTTTTGTATCCTTTGGTGCAGAGTAAAAGCACACGTTATAGCTTACACCGCCGTAGACGCCGTCAAGCCTTTTAACCGAATTTCTAAGCAGCACGCCAAAGCTTTTAAGCTCCTCGTCGGTAAACTCGGTTATGCTTGAAATATGCCTTTTAGGGAGAATATCCATCTCGTAGGCAAACTTTGCATCAGCAGGCATATAAGAGAAGAAATGCTCGTTTTCCTCAATAATTCTTGTGCCAAAGTCCATGTGGCAGAAATAGCATTTGCCGTTATCCTTATAGTAATTGCCAAGCACGTCAAGCAGATGCTCCATTTTAAGCGGAACAACGCTTAATGCCGCAATCTGCCAGTGTGAGTGCGACTGGCTTGCGCCTGCGTCACGACCTTGATTTTTAAACACCTGCACATACTTAATGCGTGGGTCTGCCTCCAGCTCCAGAGTACGCATTTTTATTACCTGCATAAGGCGGTGCATATGCTCGTCTGTAAACTGATACATTTTTTCCTCATGGTCAGCAGTATCAATAAGCACATCATGCACGCCAAAGCTCTCATCATCTACCGTAATAAAGGGGTACTTGTTTGGCACAATCCTTATTGTGTTATCCTCGGTACCTAACTCCCTTTTTGGGGTCATGTGCTCATTTTCGGGGCAGAACGGACAATACTGCCTTGGCACTGACGGAGTATCGTCAATTATTTTAAACGAATGGGGACGGTTTGCCCTTTCCGTTGCGTAGAATACGTATTCACCTGTAAGATAGCATCTTTTTATCACCTTATTCACCTCTGTCCTTAGATATATACCAACTGCCTGCATTTCTGAAAATATCATTCACCGCAGGGGATTTTGTACCCTTAACGCCTGCGTCTGTCAGCAAAAGCTGCGACTTAAAGCCTATGCCCACAAACGGAAGCTGCTGTGCGCAGTATTTCTGCACCTGTGCAACTGCCGCCTTATAGCTTTCATCACCCGAGGCATTAAGGCAGGCATTTAAAAGATTATCCATCTGCATATCGGAGAAATTAAAGTAGTTCATACCGCCGTTTTGCGAGGAGGATAAAAGCATTGGTCTTAAATCCACCCTCGGGGTAAACTCCGTACCGCCAAGAAACATTGTAAAGCTGTCGGTTTGCAGCATATTTACATAGCTTGCAAAGGGTACTCTGTACACTGTTACCTGCATGCCTATCTGATTAAGCTCGGAGGCTATAAGCTCTGCCGTTTCACACCTTGCGGAATTATCCTCATTTACCATAATGGTAAAGGTAAGCTGCGCTGTTGTAAGCCCCGTCTGCGCCACAAGGCTCCTTGCCTTGTTTAGGTCATACTCATAGTCTGGCAGGCCCTCTTCAGCACCAAGCACCGAGCGTGGGTGTACGGGAGTTATGCTCTTTTCCGCATTGCCGAGATAGATATTGTTAATTATATTAT
>CABUWB010000027.1 GCA_902495025.1 uncultured Eubacteriales bacterium | reverse complement strand
GGCTGCTGACGCCTTTTACGAAAAGGACGACAGCCTCAGGGTGAATGACCTGCTGGACAGTGAAATTTATGAGTATGTTGTTGTAAGCTCTGATATTGAGCTTATAAACAGCCTTGATAAGGTGATTGAATGAAAAGGTTATTAATTTTGCTTTTGCTGCTGCTCTGTATTATGGCTGCGCCTGTATATGCCATGGAGGTTAAGGTGCAGGAGATATATATTGAGGATACGGGCTTTTACAGGTATTGTATTACCGATGAAAGCTATGTGGAAAGCAGCGTGTGCCTTGGCGGTATTGTCAGCAATGCAGTCAGCCTGAAAAAGACAGGTGATATTGAGCTTACCCTCTATAAAGACGGTAAGGAGGAGGAAATGAATGCGGGCGGCTATATCTATAGCGACGGTGAATATACCCTTGTTATTTCCAAGGGCGATTTAACGGGCAGGGTAAAATTTATAATGGACAACTCCGTATACGAAAATATGGACTTGGCTGATGAGTTTTATAATACCGTAGCACTTCAACAGAGCTATGATACAAAAAGGGGTATGTACAGGCTGGATATGGGCGGCTATTACGGCTTTTATGCAGCAGTACCAAATAACGCACTTACAAATAAGAGCGTTAAAATATATGTGCCTGAAAATGAAAATATTTCAATCACTGCCGAAAAGAACGGTGCGGAAATATCTTTTGCAAGCGGACAGACCTTTTCTGATGCAGGCTATTACTCGCTTAATTTTATATATTCCTCACCCGACAACCCTTATGATAAGGATATTGAGGCTATAACACAGAGCGACCTTAATTCCATAACCGAGGAGGAAATGGAAAATGTACAGCTTGAGGTACCGCCTGAATTAAATCCTCTCGGCGCTGTTGCCGATGTGGCACAATACAACTTTTATATAACCGATAAGCCGCAGAACAGGCTGAATTATATAAATCCGCCGCAGGATTATTCAATAGGCAGCGTAACCCTTAACGGAAAGCGGCTTGATATTAAAAGCAATAAATCTTTTAAGGCGGAAAAGGACGGTATTTATAAATTTACCTTTAAATCAGACGCTCTGCCAGATTACAGCTATACCTTTGAAAGGGACACAACACCGCCTACGCTCACCTTTAATAATTTAGGCAGCGGCGGCAAGGCAAAGGACAGTTTAAGTTTTACAAAAAATGACAAATCCTCCTCCGTCAATATTACGGGTAATAACATACCCTTTGAGTTTAACAACAACACAATTGACAGAGAGGGTCTTTATAAAATAGAGGTAAGCGACACCGCTGGCAACCTTAACACATATCTTGTTAATGTGGAGAGGGCGCTGCATATAAATATATTTGCCGCTGTGGCAGTATTGATTGCTGTTATAGCTGCTGTGGCAGTCTACGTTTATCATATCAAAAACAATATTCAAATCAGATAGGAGTGATTTTTATGGCTGAAGGGTCATCAAAATCCAAGTGGGATGAACAGATAAAAAACTTAAAGGAGCAGAAAGAGAAAAAGGCGCAGGGGCTTGATTACAGCGTTGACAGCTCCATTGTTACCGAAAGGGAAAAAAGGGCAGCAAAGCCCGAGGTGCAAAGCTCCGAAATTAAGGCGCAGGTTAAGGGAAGTACAAATATAAGCCCTTATATAAGGCGTATTACCCTTGACGAGCTTATCAGCATTTCAAGAAAAATGAAGGGCGAGCCGCAGCGTGCGCCCGAAAGAAAAACTCCCTTTATTTCGAGGGAAAAGGAGCTTAGTGCTCCGCAGTTATCAAAACGAGGTATGTAAGGCACAAGCCTTTACATAAATAAAAATTAAAAAAGAAAGGAGGGAATGTTATGCCAGCATTATTTATGTTAGCTAATGACAATGCATTCCAGACCATGATTGACCCTATTATTAAGCTTCTGGACAGTGCACTTACACCTATTCTTGCACTTGTTGTGGCTGTAGGCGCAATCTACTGTGTATTTCTTGGCCTTAAGCTTGCAAAGGCTGAGGAGCCTCAGGACAGGGAAAAGGCAAAGACTCATTTAAAGAACGCTATTATCGGCTTCCTGCTTATATTCGTTCTTATCACAGCCTTAAAGCTTGGTCTTAAGCCAATGCAGAACTGGATGGAAGAACAGACAAAGAGTACAAGCACTACAAGCACTAGTGCTATATACACTGATACAGGCTATCAGCTGTAATTGCTTGCTGCAAGCATAACGTTTAATTGCGTTTAATCAATTGATTAAGGTCATCACCCGTACCTGTGCGGTATGGGTGGTGGCGCAATCAAGCATTTATATAAGCAAGCAGACCTGCTTGTTTACATAAGTATTTGATTGGGAGGTATTAATATGAAAAAAATATTTGCATATATTGGCATGGGTGCGGCTTCGGTGCTTGTGCTTGGCGGCGCAGCCATGAGTCTTTATAAAAATTTAGGTGCAGCAATAGAAAACTCTGACTATCTTTCACTGATTGATTTTTCGGTTTATATACAGCCTAATACATATATTGCAGGACTTATGCTTACGGCAATTCTTGTGCTGCTTTATCTTGTGTTTGGCGGCAGCAACAGCAAAAAGGCAAAGCGCATGATGAACAGCAAAAAGGTCAATACGGTCAACGCAGGTCTGGAGGACTCTCGCTTTCTGACGGCAAAGGAGAGGGATAATTACTTCCCTGCAACAAATTTTTCAAAGCTGGTTGACCTTAAAAAGGACGGCGTACCTGTAAGAGCTTATTATGAAAAAAATTCGGGACTGAGAGTAAACCTTGCAAGCCCCATGCATGGCATAATCATAGGCTCCACAGGCTCTGGTAAAACAACAACCTTTATTAACCCAATGATTCAGATTCTTGCGGCGTCGGGTGCAGGTTCGTCAATGATTATGACTGACCCTAAGGGTGAGCTTTTCCAGCTCCACTCGGGCTTTTTGCAGGAGAGGGGCTATAAGGTAATGGTGCTTGATTTAAGAGATACCTATTCATCCTTCAGATGGAATCCTCTTGGTGATATTTATGACAGATACCAGACCTATATTGAGGCAGGCAACAATATTCTGGAGCATACCGACAGCATTGACTCCTATGGCGCTCTGGAGCTTGTGCAGCCAAGGGAGAGCTTTGGCGAAACATGGTATGAGTATTACGGCAAGGCTTATTCGGATATTGATGAGCTGATTGTGGACGCAAAAATGCGCAGGCAGAAAATCTATGATGAAATTTATGAGGACTTAAACGACCTTGTAAGCGTACTCTGCCCTATTGAGTCAGCCGATGACCCCGTATGGGAAAAGGGTGCAAGGTCAATAGTTATGGCTACATTGCTTGCCATGCTGGAGGACAGTGAAAATCCGGAGCTTGGCATGACAAAGGAAAAATATAATTTCTACAACCTTAACAAGGCAATATCCAACTCCGACAATAATTTTGAGGCGCTTAAAAACTATTTTGCTGGCCGTTCGCCGATTGCAAGGTGTGTGTCGCTCAGCAAGCAGGTAACAACGGCAGCGGAAAATACCCTGTCAAGCTATATGTCAATTGCCTTTGACAAGCTTTCAATGTTTAATGACGAGGGTATCTGCGCCCTTACAAGCGCAACGGATATTGACCCTAATGTTTTTGCCGATGAAAAAACGGCGCTCTTTATGAAAATACCCGATGAAAAGGATACAAGGCACGCACTTGCGTCAATGTTTGTACTCTGTATTTACAAGGCACTTATTAAAAAGGCGTCGGCAAGGGAGGATTTGTCCCTGCCAAGAAACGTTTACTTTATACTTGATGAGTTTGGTAATATGCCAAAAATTGACAAGTTCGACAAAATGATTACCGTAGGCCGAAGCCGTAAAATATGGTTTAATATGGTGGTGCAGTCCTACGCACAGCTTAACAATGTGTACGGCGATACCGTTGCCGATATTATTAAGTCCAACTGCGGTATGAAGATGTTTATCGGCTCCAACGATATTAATACCTGTAAGGAGTTTTCCGAGCTTTGCGGTAATATGACGGTCAGCACAGGCTCGGTTTCGGGCTCTGTAATGGGCGATAAGGATATTAATTACTCACAGCAGATACAGCAAAGACCGCTTATCTATCCGTCAGAGCTGCAAAGGCTCAACAATAAGGAGAGTACGGGTAACTCAATTATAGTTACCTTTGGTAATTATCCGCTTAAAACCAAGTTTACACCGAGCTATAAATGCCCTGTGTATAAATTTGAAACCATGGACCTTGCCGACGTAAGGAAAAACGTATTCTTCGGTGAGGACGTTTACTATGATTTGAACACAAGAAATGAAATTGTACTGGCAGAAATGGAGGCAGAAGAAAATGTTGAAGGCTGACTTGAATGTAAATGATAAAAAGGCGGTTATTGTTCTGAAGGGCAGAGCCGATACACCGTCAAGCGGCTGCGTAAAAACGGAGTTTGACAAGGCGGTGGAGCAGGGCTGTACCGAGTTTGAGTTTGACCTTAAAAGCGTGGAGTATGTATGCTCTGCTACCCTCAGGGCATTTTTAATGGCGCAGAAGGTATGCAACGCAAAGGGCTATACCATGTATCTTACAGGCGCAAACGAGGGTGTTAAGGACGTGTTTGAAATAACCAGCTTTTCATCAATAATTAATCTTAGCTGATATTATTAAGGGGTGATGGGGTTTGATTTCAATTGACAGCAAAAAACTTTATGAGCTTATAGCAAAGAAAAAGGGCGTGCCTGTGCATACTATTGCAAACGGAAGCACAATGGTAACAGGTATAGAGGTGCAGCTTTTTATGCTTGCAAAGGGCTGTAATGCCCTCGATGATATGGCTGATGATAATATTCTCTCCGGCTATGCCGCAGATTATTTTGACCTAAAGCAAAAGCCTTTCAGCAGGGAGTATCTTGAAACGCTCTCCGATATGAAGGGCGCACTTGCCGATATAGAAGCGCTTATGGGGGACTCTGACATGACCCCTGCGCTTGAACAGTATCTTGATGATGTGCAGATGTGGCGCAGTGTTATTGCCGAGGAGGAGGAAAACAGCCAAAAGCTCGAGCAGGAAAAGCGGGAAAAGCTGGAGAGGGAAAGAGTACATAAGACTATTAAAGCCGCACAAAAGGCTGAGATGGATAAAATTAAGGAATTCAGATATGACGAATATCGTGCTGAGCATGAGTTTAAGCAGGACTACCTTGACGAGCTGAGAAGAAAATATCCAAACATACAGGAAATTCAGTCAGCAAGGCATATACAGGATATTGAAAATGCGGCAGTCAGCCTTAATGACAAGCTTGCCAATACCCCTAAAACGGACAGCGGTTATGGGGCGTTAAGCGAAAGGGCGGAGCTTTTGACCGCTGTGGCAGAGCATGCAAGGCAAAGTGCCGATAATTATGTAAGCAGAAATATGAAAGATGCGTATAACCAGAGCAGGGAAATGACACAGGAGCATATTGCACAGGCGGCACAGAAGCTTGACAGGTGTTTTGAGGTTTTTCAGAAAAAGACAGAGGCACTTTATGCACAAAAGCCAAAAGTTGTACGCAAAACACTTGATGAAATTATAAAAGAGCGCAGCCCCGAAAAGGCGGAATTAAAGCCTGTTGAAAGGGTTAAAAAGGAACCTGTAAAGGAAAGAACACTGGGCAAATAACAGTATGAAACGCCAAAGGGAAAGGAGAGATAGGCATGAATAAAAAAGCATTAAAGTTTAAAATAGCTTTAGGCATAGTGCTTACGGTGCTTACAATTTCTCTTTTAAGCGGCGGCAGTGATGTTATTAAAAATTATACTCCTCCCGAGGGCGGTACGTCTGTGCAGGAGGAGGAAGAAAAAATTGAATATAACTATGATGTCCTTAATCAGGTTACGGGCGGCTATTCGGGTCCGCCAAAGCTGGTTGCAAGTGATGACAGGGTCTTTTATATACCGCCCGAATACTGCGACGGCGAGTATCTTAAAAATTTTAGGGTAATAGGCATAAACCAGTCCAACGCCAAAATTACAAAGGACGCTAAAGGCAATATAACCGATTACAGCGGCGCAGTCATTCTCTACGGCTTTCAGACCACCTATAGGGCAGACTACGGCGCAAATTACGACTTTGACTATGAGCCATACGACTATGATGTTGAGTATGAGGTGGTGGACGACTACTTTAACAATGTTGTTTTAGGCAAGGGTGAAAAAACAGATACCGAGGACAGTACGGAAACCACAACTGCCGCTGAGGACAATATCCGCCTTAAGGTCGAGGAGAATAAAAAAACGGTTGACGACTCGGATTTTAAGGTTGCAACCGTTGTAATGGAGCATGAAATAGGCAAGGACGAGTGTAAAATTTTATACTGTGATGCGGACGCCTGTACTGTTGCAGACCTTGACGTTGGCAAGTATAACCTTGTAACCAACCTTAACGACTCCGCACTCACCGTATGCCATAACGAAAAAATACTTGTTTACAGCTATAATGAGAACACCAAGAGCTATGGCTCAAATGAGGTTTATTATTACAAATTGCAGGACCTCTTTAACAGCATTACCTTTAAAAATACCCTTGCAGATATTGGCTACTGCAGGGTTGCTTATGGTGTAACAGGCGACGTAAGCTACAGCAATACAAGTGCTGGCTGGGTAGATACGTGGCTCAGTAAAATGACAACACGAAAAAAAAATTCGGTGCCGAATGCGAAATATTTAAGTAACCTGCATGGCAGTACCGCCGATAAAAGCCGTATTAACAGCGAGTTTATCAATATGGAGGACTTTGTCAAAGAACAGGTGGAGAGTGCCTATTCGGGCTATAAAAAGACCTCCTCCGGCTGGTTATCCTACAAGCATAGTACGGGTATTGAGGACTTTAGCAATTATACCTATCAGGCAACGGGCAAAAATCAATGGCAGCTTACAAATACCTTTAAATTTAAGGTGCAGGAAACAAGCTGGATTGTGCTTGCGCCTAAAACCTACAAAGGCTCGGCTGACGGCACAATTACAATAAATATATCTCCCGATTTTACCCTGCTTACCGATTATACCTACAGCATAAATGATATGCTGCTTACAAGGTACGGCAGTGACAAGAGTGGAAATAAGTATTCCCTTGTGGTGCAGATGATGGTTACACCTACCTCCAAAATAGAGGAGGAGGACAAAATGGAGCCTATAGAGGACTTTGACCAGTATGCAAAGGACGTAAACTCACGCACAGAGGACTCTACTCCCGACGGCGTTGACGAGAGTGAGCTGGAGGAAAAGGACAAAAAGGCGGAAGAGGACGATGAGGAGCAGGAGGAGTATATCGAAAAGGAGATTGCCTCAAAATATATTACCTTAAATATCAACCTTGCACAAAAATCGGGCACACAGACCGCAGAGGATATAGAGGTGCTTTCCATAAGCAATACTGCGGAAATAGACTCCTATTTCAAGCAGCTTAAAAAGAATTATCAAAAGGAATATGATGATAATATTGCAGCCTTTGACAAGGAGGAAAAAACAGGCGCTTATGTAGTGCCAAAGCAGTATACCTTAGACAGCCTTAACGATTTTAAGGCACAGTTTAAGGATATTAAGGAATGCTGTGAGCAGATTGACAAAACACAGCAGGAGCTTGACGAGCTTATTTCAAAAAGAGATGAGCTGCAGCAGACTGTTGAACAGAATGCTGCCGATACAAACGCCCTTGCCGATAAACTGACGGGTGATTTTGCAATAAGCGATAAAACCATTGATGAGGATACGGGCTATTATAAGCAGCTTTATGAAACCCTGGCATGGAGTGAAGAACCAAAAACTATTACAAGCAATGAGATTTTTTCACTGGTTAAGGACTATGTAAGCTTTGTATATGGCTCTGCTACGGATAACAAAAGCTATTTAACCAATACAACATATGCGGAGCAGGAGCTTAAATATATTGCAGGGCAATATAAAGTATCCTATCCGATTATACAATATAGCAAAAATGTATCGGTTATCAATAAACAATGGAGATTGTTTAAGCAGGTGCTGTATAGCAAAACAGACAATGCTAATGAAGCAAATGTACTGTACCATACTCTTAAAATTCAGCTTAATCCGTTAATCAGAAATAAAAGCATGGAAATTGCAATTGTATCGTCCATGTCCGGGGCTGATAACGGAAAGCTCTGTCTTGATATTAATGATACCAAAAGCATAAGCGCTTTTTCGGGTATAGATATATCAACTCTTGAACATATGAATAATTATATGAGTGATATTTATGCTCAAATTGGTACACCAGGGATTGGAATATCATCTTATTATAAAACACAGGAGGAAAAGATAGATTATTTAAAAAGAATAAACAGTAATTTTGCCTCATTCTATAATCAGTATACAAGTATCAATAACCGCATTTCTACAATGCTCTATTCGGCAAAAACCATGAAAAATGCGGGGGATTACTGCGCTACCGAAGCAGGCGGGCAGATAATAGCAAACCTCGCTGCAAGAAGTAATTACATTAAAACCCTTAACGATTATGACGTTAATCTGATACCTGCAAAGCAGGCAGAGCTTCAGGCACTTAAGGATAAACTGGTACAGCTTAAAAACAAGTACACCGACACAAGCTTTTATATTGACCTTAAGTGGGAGGGCAAGGCGGTTACTGCTGATTTCCTTGCGGATAATTACAAGCTGTATGACGATATTATAAAAAATGCCGATGAATATATTACGGCATATACATCACTTGTTGATGTTGACCCATACAGGTCAAGTGCAGATAAGGTTATTGACAACATAAAGTACCTTAACAGCGACGAGAGCATAAACCGCATACTGGAAAATATGTATATCGCCCTGCTTAACAGCCCTACAAGGGAAAAGTACGGTACAAACTATGACAGCCTTGTATACCTCTATGAGCACAGAAACCGCTTTTACTGCGACCTGACAAGCTCAATTAATTATCATGCAGGCATTAAAAGCGCACAGACCGAGCAGGTAACGCAGGAGCAGGCGGATAAGGACAATGTAAATAAAAACCTTATTGAAAGCAGCGTTAAAAGCCATTATGCGGCAATGGGTGCAAATGCCGTCAAAAAGCTGACCTATTCGGCTGTCATTAAGGACTGTGAAAATATTTACAACTCACTTTTAAATAAGTTTGAAAAGGTTGTAATACAGCAGGACGGCGAGGATAAGGAAATTTGTGATGTCAGTGTTGAGGATGTGCAGAATGCCGTTTATACCCTGCTGCTTGACGAGTACGGCATTACCGAGCTTAGTGATTACAATGCTGACGGTACGCCTTCAAAAACCTATACAATTGCAAAGGGACAAAGCTCACAGGGCAACGTGTATGAAAATACGGAGTCTACTACGGAAAGTACCACAGAGGCGGTGGATACCAATGTGCTTAAAGCCGTATATGCAGGCTATTCCAAGCTGTATTCCTATATGGGTACGCTGAAAGGGCATTATGACAGCATAAACGATATTGCAAACGACAGGCTTTTAGGAAACGGCAGCTTGGATGATGAGCAGCAGAGTGCAATCAAGGTTGAAGATGAAAATGTGGATAAGGACATTACATCGGATTACAACACAGGCTACAAGGCGGCACTTGATATATGTGATGATATTACCCGTCTGCTTGACGAGGCAAAGACCTATTATGAGCAGAGGGAAAAGGCGGCAGGTGAAATAAAGTCGGCACAGACAAAGGGGCTTACCGTTGCTCTAAGGGACGACAGGTATTATGTGGATACCTATAAGCAAAAGTGCTACGAGGCGGACACCATAAACAGGCTTGTGTACAATGCCGCAAAGGCAAAAAATGCAGGGGAAAGGCAGACCTATGTTGATGAATACAACAATACGGACTGGCTTATTAAGGACGATATTAATATTGATAAGGACTTAAGCTCTGCCATTGTAATTAAAAGAAAGAGTATAAAAACCTCATATCAGATAGTGGACTGGAACACCTCGCTTATTAAGGGTGATGTAATGTCAAATGCGTCAAGCACACCTTATGAGCTGTACCAGATGAACTCCAATTTCTGCCTTGGCGTAAGCGGAAATGATGCCTTTATCGTGCCTATGGGTACGCAGGCTGACGTAAATGTTACCGCCCTTAATAACAAAATAGCCGATGAGATTAAAAACTCGGGTATTGAGGAGCTTGAAAACGTTGCCTACGGCAGCAATAACGGCTATGACCTGCTGCTGTTCAGCGGCAATAAAAAGTGGTTTATGATTGCCTATAAACAGGTGAACAAAAAAATAACGGTTGATACCAAAAATGTTGTCGGTTATTCGGGTACCTACAATGTATCCGATGAGGACGTGCATTTTCTGGAGTATGACCATACAAGGTTAACAGGTGTAAACCAGCTTTTCACAACCACTTTGGAAAACGGCTATCAGCCATATAAAATAACGCTTAAAACCTCAAGAAACGGTACTATTGAAAAAGAGGTAAGCAAGGAGAATGATAAGGTTGGCATCGGTATGTCAGGCTCCTTCTATAATTCATGGTCAGATGAAAAAGGAAATGTTATTCTGCTTGGCTACAAGAGTGAGGATATGATTATAGCCGAGGAAAAAGCGGAAGGCTCAACCGAGGTTACAACCTATTATGAGGGCAATACCGAAACCACAACCGAGGTGCAGACAAGAGAGGTAAATGAAAACGATATTTACGAGGCGCACCTCTATGTATTGCAGTATGACGTTAAAAGGGCAGAGGGTGAAACGCCCGAGGATTACAAGAGCTTTTTCGATACAAGCACAGGCAGCCTTTATGATGCGGACATACGTCTTGAGGGTCCGTTTGGTGAGCTGCTGGAGGCACCTGTAAATCTGCTTACGGTAGCACTTAAAAGCGTGTTTGCCATAGTTTATGCGCTTGCTCTGCTCTACTGTGTACATCTGGGCGTTAAAATGTCAAAGGCGTCTGACACACAGGAAAGGGATAAGGCTAAAAAGCATATTATGTGGTTTTTAATAGCTTTTATAGGTACCCATATACTCATAGTATTTTTATATCTTGCCAAAACGCAGCTGGAGCAGTGGAGCTATGACGTAACCACTGCTGCGGCGTATACCGATATAATTGATACAGAAAAACAGGTTTGAAAATACAGCTGAAAGGAAGGTGGAGCTGTGGAGGTTATTCTGGAATTAATAAGTACGGCAGCATTGCCTGTTGCGGCAACAGTATTTCTGTGCGTGCTTGAAAGGGCAAAGCTGTTTGATAAAACAAAGGATATTGCAAAGCAGATTATTATTGGTATAATATTCGGGCTTGTGGCGGTTTGCGGTACAGAGTTTGGCGTAAGCATAAACGGAGCTGTAATTAACGTAAGGGATGCCGCCCCCATCTGTGCAGGTCTTATATTCGGCGCTTATGCAGGCATAATTGCGGGCGTGATAGGCGGTATTGAAAGACTTGTTGCTGTACTTTGGGGTGCAGGCGAGTTTACGGCGGTTGCCTGTGCTGTGGCAACGGTGCTGTCGGGTCTTATAGCGGCACTTTTCCGCAGAATTATTTTCAGCGACAAAACGCCATCATTTATTTACGCACTGTTTACCGCAGCGGTAATAGAAATTATACATCTGCTTATGGTGTTTCTTACCAATATGTCGGAGATTGCAAAAGCGTTTGACGTGGTAAGCAAATGCTTTATGCCGATGATTGTTATGAACGGTCTGTCGGCGGCAGCAGCGGTATTTTTCTCTACCTTTATCCGCAGGGAAAGGCTGATAATGGAAAAAAAGGAGCGTAAAATCGCAAATACCGTACAGGGCTGCCTGCTTATTGCAGTAACCGTAACCTTTATGGTAACAGGTCTGCTGACAATAAGCATACAGACAAAGCTTGCCGAAAATGATGTGTCAATGACTTTGACCCACAGTATTGAGGATATAAAGTCAGCATTTTCACTTGGTATAGATGATTACCTGTATGCCCTTGCATATCAGACAACGTATTACGATTTGGGTGAGAATATGCCGTCAATAACAGGGCTTAAACAGGATAATATACCTGACCTTAACGGCGACGGAAAGGCTGATAATAAGGATATTAATGCCTACCTTGCAAGCTATGCTGACTCTATGCAGGTTAAGGAAATAAACGTTGTAAATCCGCAGGGCATTATTGTTTACTCAAACGTGAGCAATTATATAGGCTTTGATATGTCCTCGCAGTCTGCAAGCAATGCGCAGGCACTGGACTTTTATGAAAATATGAGCAAGTCCGATTATTATTTGCAGGACTACCGCTCAACCTCCTACAGTGAGGATAACAAGCTGAAATATGTGGGCATAAAAATTACCGAGGACTGCTATGTATCCAAGGCAGACGGCTTTGTGCAGATTGGCTATACGGCTGAAAATCTGAGGGACGAGCTGGAATATCTTATCCCTACCAATACAGGCAGCCGCAGGGTAGGCAAGAGCGGTGTAATATATGTCTGTTATGATAAGGAGGACGAAAAGGGCGGCTTCCCTATACTGGGCGTAACCGATAAGTCCGTTTACAATGATGAAAGCCTTAAAAATAAAGACGATATTCCAAAGGACACCTTAAATCTGCCCCTTAAAGAGCATAAGCCGGAAGAGTGCTTTACAAATGACCTTGACGGAACGGAGCATTACTGTATGTATCAGCAGGGCGACGGCTATTATGTGGTTGCGGCAATACCTACAGCCGAGGCAATGCTGTCGAGAAATATATCCATACTGCTTATAATTTTTATGGAATTTCTTGTATTTGCAATTTTATTTGTGCTGATATATGTGCTTATCAAGCTGCTGGTGGTAAACAATATACAAAGGGTGAACAGGTCGCTTGCGCAAATCAGCGACGGCAACCTTGATGTCAAGGTGGACGTTTATACAAG
>CABUWB010000026.1 GCA_902495025.1 uncultured Eubacteriales bacterium | reverse complement strand
TAGAGCCTAACTTAAACCATCATGTGGTAGGAGGTAAAAACTAATCCACAGTACCTTATACATTATAGCATAAGTCCTGAATTAGGTCTTTAAACACTATAACTATATAATACGAGGAGGTAATTAAAATGCAAATTCCAATTTTTAATGCAATGGCACTTTTAGACGGTTACCAGGAGGGATGTCTTCCTAAATCTAACTTTTTTCAGTATAGATTTGGTAAACACAAACCTAAATTGGTACATACCAGGGCAATTGCAAGGTATAACCTGATATATAGGGATTATGAATTATCAAATGGTATACAGTATATTTCCAGTAACGATAATACGGATAAAAAGTACTGTATTTTATTACATAACCTCAAGTTTCTGAGATTATCGGAGTTGTCTCCCAAAGAAAGTGAAAAGCCATTTCAGGGTAAGAAATTACTAAATAATGGATGGTTATTCTTCTGTTGGGAGAACGCAGATAATATTGATGCTTTAGGTAAGGAGTTTCACTTAATAGTTGCCAGAGCTGATAAGGGAAAAGTGACGAGTGTATACTTTGAGGGATATAATTCCGATATAAATAAGTTTACTGGAATTATCAATGATATATTACCTGATGTCCAGCGTAATACTTTTGAAGCGGTAGGATTGATAGGTCTTAGTGACGAAAAGACGGCAACTAAAGATGTTTGATGAGCAGAGCTGCTTTAATTAAGTATTAGTAAACTATATCCTCCTACAATAACATCATAAAAGGTGTTATTGTGGGAGGGATTTATGTGATTCTGACATTGTAATGTCAGCGGAAAAAGGAGGGCTAACTATGAGTAATAAATCCAAAAAGAAAAAGACCAAGTACAAAGGTCAGGATACTAAATCATTAATTAATAATGTTTCAGGCAATTTTTTCAACTATGATAGTTCTGAGGAAATAAATAAGCAGGAACAGTTGGAACTTGCGGAACGACATTCCAAAGCGTACCCTGAAACAGATTATGCCTTGGCAGTTGAAACAATTGAAATGCATGCAGAGAAGCTTCTGGAAAAAGGTAATTTTTTTGCTGAAGGAGATGATGATGCAGATGAAGGCAAAGTGTACAATTATTTCACCAAAGCTGAAGAGCAGGATGAGTACTATACAAATAGGTGGTCACATGAACTGAACATTTATGATGATACCGACGTATTGAATAGATTTGATATTATTGATGAGGATTCAATACATAAGGATATTGTGGTAAATACCGACTTGCCTGAAAGTAACAAGGCTGATATGACCGAGCAAAATGCTGTGCCATATAAAGAAAATTATAAAAGCTGTATACCATACGATTATGCCATGAAGCTGCTGGAACGTGATAAGTTTAGCTTTCTTGATAGTCCAATGGAGTCAGATATACTATATATTTTCAATGGAAGGTATTGGGAAATGCTGACAAAGCACATGCTTCAATATGCAGTATATGACATGCTTACAATCGAGGAAAAACGAGAGACATCAAAAATAAAGACCTTGTGTAAAGATATAGTGGACTTTGTTTACCTTGAATGTGCTGATAGGTATTATGCTAACCCATTTACAGAGGCAGATTTTGACGCAGTTAAGAATCATATTGTGCTGGATAATGGGGTGTTTGATGTGCAGGCAAGGCAATTTTACAGAAATGGCTTTGATGAAACGCTGCCTTATTTTTCAGCGGTTGATGCATATTTTATTGAAGATGATGACCTTGATTCTCCAGCCTACGATTCACTGAAGTATAATGCTGCTAACGGCGACCCTGAGTCTATGGACATGATTGACTATATGTTGGCATATCTTTGCTTGCCGAACATGTCTGGTAAGGTTTTTTTCTGTATGTCCTATGCAAAAAACTCCGGCAAGACATTATTGGGGAATTTTTTAACCAGCTTACTGCCTGCTGATAAGATTAAGACTATTGAACCGGAAAATTTGTCAGGCAGATTTTCTATGGCGGGAATTGATACAAAATGCCTGCTGACTTGTCTGGAGATGAGTACCGATAACTTTAATAGAAGTGCAGTTGCGACTATTAAAAGGCTGACGGGAGAACGATTTATACGTTCTGAAGCCAAGTTTGAGGCAGAAAAAACTGCAAGAGTCAGAGCCAAAATATTGCTTGCAACCAATGGCAAGATAGAAATCCCCGACAAGAATGATGATGCCTTTTACAAACGCCTTAGAATTATTCCGTTTATAAATTCTATACCCGATGATGAATTGGATGTAAATTTGCTGGACAAGCTAAGGCTGGAACGTTCCGCTATTATAACAAAGTGCCTGTTGAAACTGTCAAACATCATTGACCCCAGCGGTAAGATTGTTTTTCCTGAATCCAGGTTGTCAGCTGAAATGAAGGAGAGCTGGCGGAGCGAGCCAAGGTTTGAGTCAGTGTTTTTTGACCAAATGCTTGAGTTTACAGCGTGCGAGTCTGATTTTGTGTTTAAAAAGGATTTGTCCGAACGATACAAGGAATTTTTAGTCAATAACGATTTAATGACCAACACTGTGCTTTCTCAAAATGAGCTTGTAAACAGATGTAAGAGTTATTTCCCTGGGATAAAGACTGCCAAAAAGCGCAGACCTGATACAGGAGGCAATCCTATTGCATGCTTTGTGGGGCTGAGGTGGAGATAATATAGAGCTGCTGTATCGTACCAAAGCGACAATCAAGCCTATATTATATATATAAGTAAACTAATAAATAAAGGAGGAAATTGATATGGAAAACAAGAAAGTTTATCTGACAGCGCAGGATGTTTGCGATATCCTTGGGGTGTCAAAAACAAAGGCGTACACTATTATTAGAGCGCTTAACCGAGAGCTGGAGGCTGAGGGATACATAGTAATCTCAGGTAAGGTATCCCGAAAAAAGCTGGAGGAAAAGTACTACGGGCTTGCATTATAAAATGCTAGGATAATTAATATAGGCTCTGCTGCTGTGATTGTGGCAGAGCCTATATTAAATCAGAAAGGAGAAATTGCATTATGGCAGCATACAGAGATATGAAAACAAACCGCTGGTACGTTCAGTTTTACTATACTGACTGGCAGGGAAAGCGCATTAAAAAGAAGAAAATGGGTTTTAATACCAAGAGAGAGGCGGTGGAGTGGGAGAATGCCTTTAAAAATACAGAAAATACCAATATGAGTATCAAACTAAGCGAATTTATAACTGTGTATTTCAAAGACAAAAGGGTAGAGCTCAAGGAACGAAGTATACGAAACAAAACTTATATGATGGAGAAATACATAACCCCCTACCTTGGTGAAAAGGCGATGAATAAGATTATGCCTGCAGATATAATTAAGTGGCAGGCAATAATTAAAGATATGAATTTTAAGCCTACCTATCAGCGGATGATAAATAATCAGCTTGTGGCATTGTTTAACCATGCCGAGCGGATATATGGCTTGCAGTCCAATCCCTGTAAGAGGGTCAAAAAGCTTGGCAAAAGCGATGCGGACAAGCTCTCGTTCTGGACCAAGGAGGAGTATGACAGGTTTATATCCGCTGTTGACAGAAACAGTGTATATTACATTATATTCCAAATTTTATTCTGGACAGGCTGCAGGGAGGGTGAGCTGTTGGCACTCACTATTAACGATATAGATTTTAATGCGTGTACAATTAATATTGATAAAACCTATTTCAGAATTGATGGACGTGATGTTATTACAGAGCCTAAAACAGAGAACTCGGTCAGGGTTATAACTATTCCCGAGTTTTTAAAGGACGAAATTGCTGAATACGCAGCCAGATTGTACAAGTACCCGAAGGATTACAGGCTGTTTGATATGACTGACAGAGCACTGCAAAAGGCTTTTAAGAAATATATCGGGCTTTCGGGTGTTACGGATATAAGGGTGCATGATTTACGGCACAGCCACGTTGCTATGCTTATTAATGAGGGTGTACAGCCTCTGCTGATTAAGGAAAGGTTGGGACATAGGGATATAGGAATTACATTGAATACCTACGGACACCTGTATCCATCTCAGCAGAAGGCAGTTGCTGAGCTGTTAAACCGAAAAAAATAAGCTGCTGTTCCAACAGAACATAAATACGTTAAAAGCCTTAATTATCTGCAATGATAGCTAAGGCTTTTAACGTATATATTGTATAGTAGGATTGTTTTTTTGACAGAATACAAAAAACTACTCAAAATTAAAAGTTTTTATAGTATAGTCGAAAAACTTGTTGATTAAAAATAAAATATAGGTTATAATATTATCAAGGCGGTGATATGAATATGAAGCTATATAACAGAGATGAATATTTAAAGCAGCTTATTGCTTTTAAGGATAAGCCATTTATAAAGGTGGTTACAGGTATCAGAAGATGCGGAAAGTCCTTTTTGCTTGACCTTTTTGAAAGATATTTGCTTTCGCAGGGGATTGATGCTGGCAATATTATAAGAATTAATTTTGAGTCTATCAATTTTGAGGATATTGCTGATTACAAGGCTTTGTACAATGAAGTTAAGGGAAGGCTGAATACAAGCGGCAAAACCTACATTTTGCTTGATGAAATACAGGTGGTTAAGGATTGGGAAAAGGCTGTTAATTCGTTCCTTGTGGACTTTGATGTTGATATTTACATTACGGGGTCTAATGCCTACCTGCTCTCGTCGGAGCTTTCAACCTTTCTTTCGGGCAGATATGTTGAAATTAAGATGCTGCCTTTATCATTTAAGGAATATCTTGATTTTATGGAATTGAATGATACGGCTGATATTGATAAAGCCTTTGAAAACTATCTGATGTATGGCGGTTTGCCGTCAATAACGCTTTTAAACAACGAGCCCGCAACAATAAGACCATTTTTGTCGGGCATATATAATACGGTTATAATGAAAGACGTTGTCAGCAGAAATAATATCAGAGATGTTGCCCTGCTGGAGGCTGTATTAAGGTTTGTGGCTGATAATGTTGGCAATCCCATATCTACAAATAAAATCAGCAATTACCTTACAAGCATGGGCAGAAAGGCATCAGCTGATACTATCGACAACTACCTCACCATGCTTGAAAAGGCGTACATTATTTATAAGGCGAGTAGGTACGATTTAAAGGGCAAGCTGCATTTGAAAACACAGGAGAAATATTATATAGTTGACAGCGGAATAAGGAATGAACTGCTTGATTTCAGAACAGGCGACTATGGTCATGTGCTTGAAAATGTGGTGTATCTGGAGCTTTTAAGGCGTGGCTGCAGAGTTTACGTAGGCAAGGTAGATAACCTTGAGGTGGATTTTGTTGCTGACGGTAAAGACGGCAGAGTGTATTATCAGGTGAGCGCATCTGTGCTTGATGATAAGACAAAGGAAAGGGAGCTGCGTCCATTTGCAAAAATTAAGGACCATTATGAAAAGGTAATTCTGACAATGGACAGAACACATATCAGGGATTTTAACGGAATAAAAAACGTAAATATTGTTGATTTTCTGCTTGATAGGGATTAAAGAAAATTTCCTGTGTATCCAACAGCTTTTGACAAAAAATACAAGGGTAGTTACCATTAAGGCATAAAAGTATTCCCATGGGCAGATGAAATCTGCTCATGGGAGAGTAATACAAAGGCGGTTCAAACTATAATTTAACGCATACAGGCATTTACGAATTTCATTGGAACATTCATTCGCTCTGCTATTTGTTCTGGTGTTATGCCATTATCCAGGAAACGTTTACAAACTACTTTTATGTTTTCGCCAATCTCAATGATATGCTTGTCTGGGTCATAAATTCTAACTACTCGCTGTACCCATGAATGTTCCATGATAGGGTGAACATATTCCACATCACACTTTTACAGTTTTTCTCAACTAGGCAACCTACAAAATAAAAGCCTTCATTCAGATCAATGTCCTTTACATTTTTTAGCTTACATACGGCAAATTTATATAGTATTTTTTTTAGTTCCATATTGTAAATTAATCCTTCTAATCTCTCAAATCATTCCATATAATGGTTATTATGCTTTATTCTCTATCATAGCATGCAATAATTGCAATGTTTTTTGAATCATCACACCGGATAGAAGTATTGTACAAATAGTACACATTCCAAACTTTCCGCCTAAGAACATACCGAATAGCACCACCATGGCATCAAGTGCTATACGCACATATTTGATCTGCCAGGAATGTTTTTTTGCCAATGCAAATGTTACCGCTTCATAGGAGCCTCTTCCCCAATCAGCATAAGAATAGATGGCTGTTCCTACTGCAAACAGAATAATCCCCATCAGCATCATAAAGAAATTCAAGATTTTAGTTTCTGTGTAGTGCATCAACGGCTGAAACAAATCTGTACACACACTATAGATGATTTGATATAAAATAGTACCCAGATAAATCTGGCTACGATCATAGAACAGACAAAAGACAATCATTCCTGCTGCAACCACAAAGGATGCCTGTCCCAATGTAATATGCAACACATAAGAAACTCCTTGCCATAAAACAGCCAGAGTAGCTCCTCCAAATCCGGCATAGATTGCCAGATCTATTCCAAATGCAGCAATCACAGAACCGATTACAACCCAGATTATTTTCTTGATGATATTCATATTCTATCCCTTCTTTAATACTTTTTTCATTAGCAATGCTGAAATCAAAGCTGCTGTAAATTCTGTAAATACAAATGCTACATACACGCCATTCGCATCCCACATCTTACTGAAAATGACGGAAGCTGGAATAATCACTACGATATATCGTATTAAGGAAATGATCAAGGAAATAAGTCCCTTTCCAAGAGCTTCACACACTCCCGATGTTACAACTGACAATGAAGATATGGCAAATCCAAGACTGATGATCGTTAATGCAGTTACACCATACTGCACAATGGCAACATCTTCAGAGTAGATAGATATCAGCTGTTCCGGAAAAAGCTGACAAGCTGCAGTTCCAAACAACATAATTTCTATAATAAAAACTTCTGCTGTTCCCGCGATTTTTTTCACTCTCTCCCACTGTCCTGCACCGTAGTTATAACTGATTAAAGGTCGGATTCCCTGAATGATTCCATTGGCTGACAAATAAATAAATGTCTGTAGCTTATAATAGATTCCTAAAATCAAGATATAGGTATCTCCAAAAGCAGTTAAAATTGTATTTAATGCAGAAATCAGCACGGAAGGCAATGCCATATTTAAAGTTGCTGGGATGCCGACACCATAAACATTCTTGAGTTCATTGTTTTCAAATCGTATGTATTTCCAGCTGGTTTTTGCAGGAATCGGATTCATAAAATAAAAGGATAAATATGCAATTAGTGTGCATACCTGTCCAATTCCCGTTGCAATTGCAGCACCCTTCATGCCCATTGCAGGAAACTTCCCAAAACCAAAGATCATGATTGGATCTAATACAATATTTACAATAAATCCCACCATCATGCTGCACATCGATACTTTCATCCTGCCTACCGATTGAAAAATTTTTTCATAAGCTACAGAAACCTGAATAATAACTGTAAATAACAAAACCCAATTTGCATATTCTAATCCTAAATTTATAATTTCCTGTCCTTTAGTAAAATGTTGCATAAATGCCGGCATTCCAATGAAAAAGCATATAGTAAGTATAATTCCATGTATCATACTCAAAAATACACCTGTTGATGCGATATGGTTTGCTTTTTTCTCCTCATTTGCACCTATCGAATATGCAATCATAGCGTTCAAGCCAATTCCAAAGCCGACTGCAATAGCATTGATAATATTTTGTACCGGAAATACAATAGACAAAGCTGTCATTGCATTTTGACTTATTTTTGCCACAAAGTAACTATCTACAATATTATAAAGTGCGTTTACTGCCATAGATAAAATCATAGGTACGGACATTTGTAATACAAGCGGAACAATTTTTTCCTCTTTCATAAATTGCTGATTCATTCGATTCCTCCATAAAAAAAGACTATACGTCCTAGCTGTTTATATCAGAAACAGTGTAAACCATATAGTCTTATTATAGTCTGACGGACTTTTATATATTTTTCAAACAATATTCTAGCAGGAAATCTCTATCTTGTCAATCTGTTTATCCTCTACAAAGCTGATTCAATGATAACTTCCAATTTCTTATGCCAGCTTTACAAACTGAAATTTCTTTTCCTTATAAAAACCTCTATTGGTTCTTTTCAATATCCTGCCAATTACTGTTGTTAAAAAGTTCAGCCACATCACCGTAAAATGTGTTTTTTGCTTCTTCATCATTTTGTAAACCTTACTTTTTAATTTTTGTGTTACCTATCTATTGTACTTCAACAAATATTTACAGACTTTTTTCACAGCCTCTAAATATTTTTTTTTATGGTATTCGACAACTGAAATGTTGAATACCATATTTTAAACATTTGTAAAATTTCTTCTTTAGGGCATAAAAATAGCACCTGCTTTCACAGATGCTATAAGTGCATTATGTCAAATTTGATGTTCAATTATCCAATCAAGCAGATTTTCGCAAGTCTTTTCGCTTGATGCAATCATTAAAATTATTTCTGATAATTCCTCCTGTGTATAGGATAATTCAACATTATTAAAATACAGAAATAAAAGCATTACATGAACACCAATTCTTTTATTTCCGTCTATAAAAGGGTGATTTTTAATTATTCCATAACCAAGCCTAGCTGCTTTAGCTTGAATTGACGGAAACAAATCTTTATCATCAAAAGATTGAAAAGGTGATAGCAAAGCTGATTCTAGCAAAGATTCATCTCTTAGACCTATCTCTCCGCCTGTTTCTTTTATAATCTGTTCATGAAGCATAATTACCTGTTTTTTGGTAAATCTAATCATTTAGCAAGCACCTCATATGCCTCTTTATTCTTTGCTATAAATCTCTTTGAAACAGAAAGGAGTTCATCGTTCTCGATATGGCTTTCTTCTTCAACCTGTTTGTACTCTAAAATAATATATTTGGGCGCATTATTCTTCATGATAATAGCAGAACCATTTTTGTCTACAATTCTTGCTACCTTAGAAAAATTTTGATTTGCCTCTGTCATAGAAACCATAGAATTAGTATCAATTAACACAAATAAACACCTCCGCATATAAGTTTATGTTTATTATTATATCATAGTTCTAGGATAAATTCAACCTATAAAATTAATATCTTTAAAATACACCCGTCCTCAAAGAAAACAGCAATTTTACTTATGGAATAAAACAGTCTTATTGGTTTTTATAATTGCTATTTAGCAACAAGCAGGAGATTTTATGCAAAACTATAATATCAATAAGGAAGATGCTTATAAAAACAGTATTGCTTTGCCTGTTGTGGGACAAAATATTCTTGTAGAGGGATTTTCAAAGTATTAAAAATACGGTATTCTATATTTGAAAAATATAGAATACCGTAGAAAATATCTTTTGCTGCATTATTTGTCAGAAACTGTCGGATACACAGAAAATTTTAAAGTGCCCTTTTGGGTAAAAAGTCAGCTAATTAATTCCTTTGCCTGTGCTTTATATTCCGACAGGTCGGCTTCAAAATCAATAAACTGCTTTGTTTCTGATATATTTTCAGTTTCTTCGGGATGCAGTACATTAGGGAGAATTATATTATATATTTCCACTGTGCCGTCCTCACGAGCTTGGAGTACGTGTTCCTTGCCGTTATAGCTATATGTCAAACTATAAGGAGATTTAGAGCCGCCTCCATCTATAAACTCTGCACCGCTGCCTATACAATTTGTAAGATGTCTGCCGAGAAGATACTCCACAGCCGTATCATTATCCAATATTTCAAAATCACCCATCTCATAAAGGTCTACATAAGCTTTGCCGTCTATAATGTAATATATCATATTCGACTCAATTCCATCAATGCCGTCAGTAAAATTACTAACGATTTTACCACAGTATATTTTCTTGTTATCTACGTTAAACTCTGCCGCAAAACCGCCATTTTCGTAAATGGTATTATAGGTGTTTGCATAGTATTCTTCAGGCAAATTCGATAAAACAGCTTCAAATGCCTTTTCGTGGGCAGTATCACGCTTGGCATCTTCTATGGCGTTTACCTTGTTCGATATAACAGAGCCTATAATCGAGCCTACAAAAAGCACAGCCACAATCAAAGCCGGCAAGGTATAAAACGCTTTGCTTACGGTAGGTATCTCGTGTCTGTCAACGCCGTTTTCCTCTGCATAGCTCACAGCCTGCTTATAAGCTTTTTTATAAGCAATATATAAGGCTATGGTAACAATCGGAGTTAATATAAGAGAAACAAGAAAGATAACAAGCAGTTTAATCAATGTCATACCAACACTTGCTCCTGCTTGTGTCATATAATCTCTTTCTGTTTTCTGGATTATAAAATTGTCATAACGGCTGTATGTAGTGTGAAACACAGGACCGACATTACAAAATACGCCAAACCTAAATATAAAGGCAAGTATACAGGGTGCTGCCGCAACAGCGTAGCCTCCCATAAACAGCAGTGCTGCTATTCCTCCTGTCTTTGCTATGCTGATTGGCAAATTTGTGATAAAAACAGAAAGCATAATCAGTATAAAGCCTGCCAAGCAGAAGCCGCAAAAAGCCATAAAAGTACTTTTCAGCGTTTTTAAGCTTTCTATTGGGTTAGTTGTTATTTGTTGGCTATCCATAAAAAAACCTCCTTGCATAATATATTTTATGTGCTTGATTTTAGATTACATAAGATAATATCAAGCCTGATTTTTGTTGTTTCTTAATACGTTCTCATTACAAGTGCGGAATATCTGTAGCAAGCATATTTAATCATTCATAATGGCATCACATCCTCACATAAAGCGTTTCGTCAAAAACTATACTTTGCGACGGTCATTTTTTGATAAAATTCTTTGTTAAAATTATATTATAATTTTTTTGTTTAATCAACCTTTTTTGATGAATTTTATATATAAAAATCATCAAAATTTTATATCGGCAAACTGTTACAAAGTATGATGGTCTTAATGTTATTAGATTAAGGGTTTCTCCAATTCAATCTTCATTCTGCGGTATGTTCTTTTGCTGACTCCCATTATAGCAATAGCGTCCTTAGTCACTATTTCGCCATTTATTATCCTTTTGGAGATTTATATGTAATCATCAGGGAGATACTGCCGCTTTCTGCCGACTTTAACGCCTTTTGCCTTAGCAACAGCAATTTCCTCTGCCTGTATTTGCCTTATATTGGCTCTTTCTGTTTTATAAACAAAGGATAGTACTTGCCACACAAGGTCAGCAATCAAAGTGCCCATTAAATTCTTGTCTATGATGGGGTCAAGGATTTAACAGGGGACAGTCGCCTGCAAAATTTATTGGTTTTTATAATTGGTATTTAGAAAGCTTGTACTTTAAAATTAAATAAGATATAATATAACTGATATGAAGCAGGGTGCTGTGGAGCAAAGCGACACAGCGGCAAGAAGTGTTAGCTTCTTGTAATATAACTTATCGGAGCAAAAAAGGAAATTATTTCTTTTTTGCGATGGTAAGTTGCCTTTAGGCTTGCCTAAAGGTTAGTTAAATTGCCATGCAAAGCAGGGTGCTGTGGAGCAAAGCGACACAGTAACAAGGAGCTTTAGCTTCTTGTAATATTATATAAGGCGACAGCTGCATTTTTGGGCTGTTCTTGTGTCATGAAAATTGTTTGCTTACAGCACATCTAAAAATGTAATAACATTGCCAGCAAGTGAATCTTATTTATTGCCTTTCGAGGACAGTGATATTGTATTTACAAGTGCAATTTGGTATAATTGCTGTAGGAGGAGATTTTATGCAAAACTCTGATATTAATAAGGAAGAAACTCATAAAAACAGCATTTTAAATACAGATGAGATAATTACTTTATATCATGGCTCAAAGTCGGGAATAAAAGGTGATATTGCGCCTATAAGCCGTAATCACTGTGATTTTGGCAGGGGCTTTTATATGTGGACTGAAAGAACGCATCCTCTCACACTAATCTGTAATTATCCCGAGGCAAGGTTATATACCGTTCAGGCTGATTTATCGGGACTTAAGGTGTTGGATATTGAGGTAGGTCTTGACTGGGCGCTGTTGGTTGCTTTTAATAGAGGTAAAATGGATTGTGTTAAGGGAACGGCTATTTATAAGCGGTTTGAAAAAATGACTGACGGCTGTGATATGATTATTGGTTATATTGCAAATGACCGAATGTTTGTGGTGATTGACCGTTTCTTTAATGGTGATATTACGGATACAGCATTGATTAACAGCTTATTTGCATTAAAGCTTGGTAAGCAATATGCAGCGCTTACCGAAAAAGCTTGCAGACAGGTGAAAATTATTGATGAACAGATATTGTCCTATGAGGACAGAGAAGATTTAAAGAAAAAAAGCGAAGATAACCGCACAAAGGGTATTGCTGCAGCAAATGAAATTTGCCGCAAATATCGACGTGAGGGACGTTTTTTTGATGAGATATTAAGGGCAGGTGAATGATATTATGCTGTTGAGCGCGGAAAAACTCCAGCTTTGTGATATACAGGGCAGATTGTTTGAATTAAGCTTGAAAAACGGATATGATTCGCCTGAGTTTATTAAGGCGTTTATGAATAGTCGGGCTGCTGCTGCGCTTGACGATACCTATGACCGTCTGCAATGGGCGGGCGAGGAATATATCCTTGAAGAATTGGATGATGAGGTTGGCGGCTTGAAAAAGGCAGGGGTCAAGTATTCAAACGAGGTGCTTTACTGGGCAGGATATTTGTACCGATATTGGCACTATTATAAGAAAGAAATGAGTGTCGATATTTATAAAAAAGCTGATGCAAAAATGCTTAATGAGTGTTGGCTTGCCTTTCATACAATGGATGTGGAAATGGCGATAGATGATTTGGAGGAGATTCATAAGCTGAGGGGTTAAGGGCAAAATATCTATACAAAAACAGCCGTATAGTCCAAACCCAAGTTCGGGAAATCTAGGAAGAAACGAACATGGCAAAAGTTCTAAAAATTATATGCATAAAATTTTGGGTGAATAAATAGACACAATTTACATGGTTTTTGCACGGAATAATG